>CANRKU010000048.1 GCA_947631295.1 uncultured Bacilli bacterium | reverse complement strand
TAGCTCAGTTGGTCAGAGCAACCGGCTCATAACCGGTGGGTCCAAGGTTCGAATCCTTGAGGGAGCACCATAAAAAACATACAATTTTTTGTATGTTTTTTATTTTTATTAATCTCCTAAACAAATACCTATCTGACGTGCAATATGAATTAATGGATCATTCATTTCAATTGTTCTATTTTTACTAGAAGCTGCTCCAATAACAGTATCTTTTCCAACTACATCATCTAAAGGTACATACGTCATTTCCCCATTTTTATAACTAACTAAAACATTAAAAATTCCGTCCATTGCAAGCTCTACAGCTTTTACTCCATATCTTGTAGATAAAACTCTATCATAAGCAGTAGGAGTTCCACCTCTTTGAACATAACCTAAAACTGTAGCTCTAGAACCAATTCCTGTTAACTCTTCAAGATGTCCAGCAAGCTTTTCACCTGAACCACCTAATCTTACATTATCTAAACCTTTTCCTTCGTCAAATGTTCTTTTTATACTTATAACTCCATCTTTTTCTCTAGCACCTTCAGAAACAACTATAACACTAAAATTCTTTCCTCTAGCTTTTCTTTGATTAATTTTTTCAATAACTTTATTAATATCATAAGGAATTTCTGGAATTAACGCACAATCTGCTCCACCTGCTATTGCAGATTCCAAAGTAATCCACCCAGCATATCTTCCCATAACTTCCAAAACCATAATTCTATGATGCGCTTCTGCTGTTGTATGAAGTCTATCTAAAGCTTCTGTTGCAACAGATACAGCTGTATTATATCCAAATGTAATATCAGTTGAAGCAACATCATTATCAATAGTTTTTGGAATACCAATACAGTTTACACCTTTTAAAGAAAAATCCCTACTTGACTTTTGAGTTCCATCTCCACCTAAAGTAAATAAACATTCAAAACCATCATCCTTAATATTTTGAACACATTTATCAGAATAATCTTTATATTCAACTTCACCATTTTCATTAACAGTTTTTAAATTAAACACATTCGTATTATTAGAAGTTCCAATAATTGTTCCACCTTTATCTAAAATTCCTGATGCATTCCCAGCAGAATCAAGTTTAACGTAATTATTTTCAAGTAATCCTTTATATCCTTCAATGAAACCATAACATTCTATTCCATTATTTTCAGCAGTTTTTACAATTGCTCTAATAACTGCATTTAAACCTGGAGCATCTCCACCATTTGTAAGTATAGCAATTTTTTTCATAAGTAAATCCTCCTAAACATTTAAATCTTTTTTATTGTTGCAAAAAAGCTTTATAAGCTTTATAAGCATTATATACATCAAACTTTGATGTTAATTCATATGGTGAATGCATTGATAAAACAGGAACACCTATATCAATAGTATTAATTCCTCGATTAGCAAATGTTACTGCAATTGTTCCTCCTCCACCTTTATCAACTTTTCCTAATTCTGAAGAACAGTATGAAACTTTATTTTCATCAAAAATTCCTCTAATTTCAGCTACATATTCAGCTGGAGCTTCACTTGCTGCACTCTTTCCTTTAGAACCAGTATATTTACAAATACAAACTCCATGACCTAATCTACAAGCATTTATTGGATCATAATAACTAGAAAAAGTAGGATCAAAACCAGCGTCAACATCAGCTGATATTGCTTCTGAATTTTCATAAACCTTTTCCATTATTCCTGGGGCAATTTCTCCATTTTTTTCTAAAAGTTCTACAATAAATCTCTCAAAGCTTTTTGATTCCATTCCAGTTACACCACAAAAACCAATTTCTTCTTTATCAGTTAAAATACAAATAGCAGTTTTTGAAGGATTTTGAACTTCTAATATTGCTCTTAAAGATGTATAACAACAAACCTTATCATCTTGCCCATATCCTCCAATTAAACTTTCATCAAAACCAACACTTTTAGCTTTATAAGCTGGAACAAATTCTAACTCAGAACTTGTAAAATCAACTTCCTTTATTCCATATTTATCATTTAAAATTTTTAAAATATTTAATTTAATTCTTTCTGAAACTTTTTCATCATCAAAAGGAATTGTTCCAGCTACAATATTTAATTCTTCACCTTCAATACCTTCTGATAATTTTCTAGAATCCTGTCCACTATGTGATAAATGTGGTGGTAAATCTGTAATATAAAATACAGGATCTTTTTCTTCTTCTCCAATTGAAATAGAAACTCTTTCCCCATTTGTTTTTACAACAGTTCCATGAAGTGAAAGTGGCGTTGTTACCCATTGATATTTCTTAATTCCACCATAATAATGAGTTTTCAATAATCCTACTTCATTTTGTTCATATAATGGATTTTGTTTTAAATCAATACGAGGAGAGTCACCATGCGCTCCAACCATCTTTAATCCATTTTCTAATTTGTCACTTCCTATTACGGCTATATATATGCTTCTATCTCTATTAACCCAAAATACTCTATCTCCAGCTTTTAATTCTTGAACCTCTCTTAAATCTTTAAAATCATTTTTTAATAAAATTTCTTTTGAATTACTTACAATTTCTTTTTCAGTTTTAGATTGGTTTAAGTAAAACATATAATCATCAGCAAATTTAAATACTTCTCTTTTTTCTTCTTCAAAAATTTTATTCCAACCTGATTTTTTATTATTAAATAATCTTTCTTGTAAAATTTCGCCTTCAGTCTTTTCCATACTATCTCTCCTTCTATATATTTTTTAAATTCCATACATTTCCAAAACTCTAGATTTAGTTTTTATTGGTTTTTCAGAATATTCAAAAGCATCAGCCAAATTTTTAACTGCACCTTGAGCTTTGTTTTCATCATTTGTATGTAAATATGCAATTACTTCACCAACTTGAACTTGATCACCAATTTTCTTTTCAAGTACAAGCCCAGCAGTATTGTCAATTTCATTTTCATCTTTCATTCTTCCAGCACCAATATATCTAGCAATACTTCCACAAATATCTGCATCTATTTTGCTAATGTACCCAGAATTTGTAGCAAATACTGGCAATATTATTTTTGCTTTTTCAAATTTATCTGGACTATCTAAATATTCAGCATTACCGTCCTTTCAGCAATTACCATTGCCTTAAATTTTGCCATTGCTTGCCCTGATTTAATAACACTAATTACTCTAGCAGCATTTGTAGCAAAATCTTTTTCTCCATAAGCTAAATTTAAAACAATACTAGCTAAAGTTACAACTGTATCTTCAACATCTTTTGACATATTTCCATTTAAAGCTTTAATTGTTTCTTGTATTTCTAAAATATTTCCAACACATCTTCCTACTGGTTCATCCATTAAAGTAATTATATATCCAACTTCTTTTCCTAAAGCTTTTCCTATTCTAACTAACAATTTTCCAAGTCTTCTAGCAGAATCTCTATCATCTAAATATGTTCCTTTTCCACAACTTAAATCAAATACTACTTTATTACTTCCTGTTGCAACTTTCAAGCTCATTAAACTAATTGCAATCAAAACAATACTATCTCTACAGCCAATTTCATTTCTTAATTTATAAAGTTTATTTTCTGCTGGTGCAAGATTAAGTTCTTGACTAACTATACTTATTCCAATTTTTTCAACATTTTCTTTAAACTCTTGAATTGAAATATTAGGATTAAATCCTGGAATTGAAGCAAGCTTATCAATTGTTCCTCCAGAAATTCCTAAACCTCTACTTGAAATTTTAGCAACAGGAAGTCCTAAAGCCGCAATTACTGGAAGCAAAATCAAAGTTACTTTATCTCCAACACCACCTGTTGAATGCTTATCAACGATATTATCTGATATTTCACTTAAATCTAATACATCTCCTGAATTTCCAACTTCAACAACAAATCTTATTATCTCATCTTCAGTTAATCCATTTGTATATATATAGCTTATTAAAGCTGCAGCTTGACTATCTTTAATTTCACCTTTCATCCATTTTCCAACAAAATATTTTATTTCATCTTTATCAAGTTCACCTTTTGGACCAACTATTCTTTTTTTGGCAATAATTGAATTTATATCCATTTTTCCCATATTCCTTTCTTTTTATTCTTAGCCTATTTTTTTAACCAACTATCTTTTATAAATGTTTTCCTATGTATCATACAAAGCCCATTTTCTTTAATCGAATTTATATGAAAAGCAGTTCCATACCCCTTATGTTTAGCAAAACCATAAACAGGATAAACTTTATCATATTCATACATCATTCTATCTCTCGTAACTTTAGCAATTATTGATGCACAAGCAATACTATAGCATCTTGCATCACCTTTAATCATTGAAATATAAGGTATTCCACAAGTATCAATTTTTGTTAAAGCATCAACACATATAACATCTGGTTTAATATTTAATTCCTTTATTCCCTCAGTTAAAGCCTTTTTTGTTGCATTTAAAATATTTATTTCATCTATAACATTATGGTCCATAATTCCAACACTATAACAAATTGCTTCACTTGTAATTAAATCATATAATTTTTCTCTCTTTTTTTCCGAAATTTTTTTAGAATCATTAACACCTTCTATCATAGAATCTTTAGGCATTATAACTAAACCAACAACAACTGGACCGAGCAAGTGGACCGTCTTCCTGCTTCATCAATTCCACAAATGTATTTTATTTTTCCACTTTCATAAAGTTTGTTTTCTTCTTCTTTTAATAATTTTAATCTTTGTTCTTCTTTCTCTTTCATATCACTCTGAAAATTCCTTTAAAGTATGTATTCCAACTCCATCTTCTGAAAAACCTTTAGTACTAGCAACGTCAACTTCTTCTTTTGATAAGTCATATTGCACTATAATAGTATCTCCTTCAGATAGATTTTTTGTATCAATTCCTTGATTTAATAAAGTTTGTTCATCCCAAGTTTTATAAATATAGTCATTACCATTAGAATATCCAACAGTACTTAACTCACTGTCAGTAGATGATTTTCCAGCA
>CANRKU010000047.1 GCA_947631295.1 uncultured Bacilli bacterium | reverse complement strand
TCTCAGTTTAGTAGAAATTTTTCTATTATAAATAAACTTAAATAAAATCTGCCTAAACCATTCGATAATCGCACAAACTACAAATATCAATACTGCTACTGCAAACATATATATAATAAATTTGTAAGATGTGATTGGACCATTATCAATTTTTAACCATTTGTATATATTATCTCTAACATAACTATTATCATGAATCATATATATTCCTAAAGTTAAAGATGATAGCTTATTAATAAGCCTATTGTGTACATTTAATGTACCAAAAAAGGCAAAAAACGCAATCGATTGAAAAATAACAAATGGATTTGAATAACAACATAATAAGCTTTTTAAATTATAGTATATATCACTTGTAATCGTATTAATATCTCTACAGGCATATGACATTATAAAAATTGCCCCATTCATTAAAAAACTGCCAACAAAAATAATAATTAATATAATTTGATATAAACTCTTAGAACATCTTTTAAATAAATAACTTTTATCTAATGGGTAGTGTTTTAAATATCCACCTATTAAATACATAAAAATCATATTGTATAAACTAAAACTATTATTTTCAAAAGCACGATTTCCAGATAAATATGGTAGTAATGAAAAAATTAAAAACAAAATACCTAACAATTTTAAATAATCCTCTTTTGACATTTTTCTTATTAATCGATTAAGAAAAGGTGTTAAGCAATATAAAAATATATACATTCTAATAAACCAATACTGTCCAAGATCAATGATTGATGATTGCCTTAGAATATCTAATTTAGTTAAAACTGTTAAACCCAAAAAACTAAATAATGCCATAATTGTAATTCTATAAAATAGACTAGTATTAATTAATTTCCACAATTTAGACATTTTAAAGTTTTTATCACTTTGAAAATAACCTGTTACTAAAATAAAAGAATTAACATGAGCAAGTGTCAAAATTTTTAAAAATAGTATTAAAAATCTCAGTCCAGTATTTTCAGCATACGATAATAATTTTCCATACACTATCATATGAAATATAATAATTAAAAACATCGAAACAATTCTTAGTAATTCATAATTTGATTTTCTAACTTCATTCATTTTGTGATCCCCCAAATTCAGTATATATTAATTGAACTAATACATCAAGAAATTTGTATTAATCAACCATATATAACTTATGATTTAATTTGACTTAAATATTGCTCAAATTTAATGTTAGTTAATTCTTTAAAAGTAGTTTTAAATCTTTCATATTCTCTATCCCAAGATCGATATATTTTAGAGTTTCTACGGTCTTTTAAAGAATAATTTTCTTTTAAATAATTTGAAAAATATATTGTATATTTAGTCGAACCATATACATTAAGGTGAGCAAAATTGTAAAAATCTTTGTTAAAATCAACCGTGAAATCTTTTAGGTCATTAAAATTAATTACATTCATCTTTTCTTTTTTAAGAATAGAAATAGCATCATTTAATCGTTCATCATCTTTATTTTGAAAAGTTCTAATAGGTATCACAAATAATGTATTTAATTTTTCTAATTGTATATAATCAATTAAATTCATTAATACTTTTTTATTTTCTTTTTGTAATTTAATGGTATTAACACTCCATTTGTAATTCTGTTGTGGTTCTTGTTGAACCGTTGCATCAAATAATAAGTATCCTTTATATAAATGGTTATCACCAATAAAATTTTGACTACTTAAATTTTTCCATCTATTATGATATGTCAAAAAGCTAAAATAATAATTTACACAATCGTCTTTTTTTCCCTTAGAATAATGTAATAACTCATCTATAGCATCATTTCTATTTTTAGAAAATTTCATTGAATCCGTACTTTTACGAATATCACCTTCTCCAAAAGAATCAAGATCATCTACTAATTTAGCAATATCAATAACATACAAATTGGGTTTTTGATATTTTTCTGATTCCTTTATTAAATATTTCACTACAGCAAATGGTTGAGAGTCTGCTGATAACATCCCCGTAGTAAATCCATACAAATGATATGCTAATGTAGTATTAAAATGAGCATATGCATTACTACTTCCTACATAAACTACATCCAAGGAATTTTTAGGCTCATCGTAAAAATATTTAATTGGTGTTTTCTCTAACCATAATATTTTAAATATACAATTCCATAGTATACAAAATATAAACAAAAATATGAAAATTTTACATAACTTCTTCATTTTTACCTCCATTAAAATTGTCTATAAATAAATGTAGTTGGATCATATCCGGGGCCATAGCAACCAAATATAATAATTGAAAAAATTAATATATAGATTATTGTCCATCTAAAAATAATATTTTGTTTACATAATTTTTCTCTAACACTTCCTGTTCGTTGTAATAATTGTACAACAAACATTGCAATTAAAGATACAATTAAAATATGATAATTATATAAATCTAATCCTGTTTTATATAAAGATGTATGATCAAATAAAACCCATGGATTCCAAACAAAAATATTTTTTATTATGTCAATTGCATTAGAAATACTAGTAGCTCTAAAGAAAATCATAGAAAAAGAAAACAATAAATAAGTTCTTATCACTTGATATAACTTATAACTAAAAGTCTCTTCATTAATTCCTAACTTTATATTTATTTTTGAAACTATAGGAGATAGAATGTCTTCCAAAAAAATAAAAATAAATTGTAATAAACCAGATCCTATAATATAGGTATACGCACCACCATGCCATGTTCCAATAAGAATCCACATAATTAGCATTGATAAATATAAAGGGATTTTTTTACCAGTTTTTTTACCAAATATTTTTTTGCATTCTCGATTTAATTTCTGCATAATATCAGACTTTAATAATGGATAAAAAATATAGTCTTTTAACCAAGCTCCCAATGTAATATGCCAATTTCTCCAAAACTCTGTAATTGTTTTAGAAAAAAACGGTGTTTTAAAGTTTTCAGGTAATTTTATTCCTAATATTTCTGATATTCCCATAATAATATCTATAGATCCAGAAAAATTAGTATACAATTGCAATGGGAAAAATAATGCAGCAATTAGAACATAGAAACCATTATATAACGCTAAATTATTATATACTCCATCAACAAAATATCCTAATCGTTGTGAAATCACTAATACTTTAAATATTCCCCAACATATTCTTAGTAAACCACTGCACATAGTATGATAATTAAACTTATGACCACTATATAACTCAGACTCCATATCATTATAACGAATAAAAGGTCCAGATGTTAATATAGGAAAATAAAACATAAATAATGCACATTTAAAAATGTTTTTTTGTGCCTTACAACTACCACGATAAACATCTATTAAATAACTAATCATAATTAATGAATAATAACTAATTCCTATTAATGAATTTCTATATATATAAGATTGTTGTGAACCAATATGAAAAACTCTAACAATATAATTAAAAGTGGATATAAATAAATTAGTATATTTTAAGTAAATTAATTCAATCAAAATCAAACCAATTCCAAAAAGCAAAAATTTCCTAGATTTTCCATTTTCTAAATTTTTTTCTATTAAAATGCCAAACAAATATGCTGATAGTAATGCAATTAATGCTTGTGAAATAGTAGCAAAACTTAGATTATGATAAAACAAAAAGATAAAACTAGATATAGATAAAATTATCCATTGAAATTTTTTTGGCACTATAAAATAAATAATAAATATAATCAAATAAAAAAATAGAAATACTAATGATGTTAAATTCATATTAGTTACCTCCCTCTAGTAATTCTATTAATCCTAAATCCCACATTAAAAATGCTACCCTTTTATTTTCAAATAAAATTGCCTCTCTTGGTTCTCTAACTAAAAACGCACCATCATTTACTAATTGATCGATTGTATTTTCAATGGAATTAACAGTATAACAAGTATGATACAAATACTGTTTCTTTTTTATCATATTTTCTACAATTTTTCCACTAATTAATTCAACTTTAACATCATCTTCTAATGTTATCATACATAAATAAGCCTCTTGATTCATATCATATACTTTATCACTAATTTCTTTAATTGAAAAATAGTTTGATAATTTTTCAATCATCTTTTCAATATTTTCTGTTGCAATTCCAATATGATGAAATTTCATGATAACACCTACTTCCTAATTACTAATTCTAGATTGAATAATATTCACCATATCGCCAACATTCTTCATTGTAGTTACTTCGTTCATATTAAATTTTATTCCGAACTCATGCTCAACTTCTACAATTAAATTAATATGCTCCAAACTATCCCAATCTTCAATATCATCAGATGTAGTAGTATCTGTTACTACAATATCCTCATCATCAAATACATCTCTAAAAACTTTATTTAACCTTTCATAAATTTGTTCTTTTTCCATTATTCACTCACCTCTATTACTTTATTTTTATTCTTATAATTACTAATATCCAATTGATAAGTTTTATTACCATGATCATCTATTGCTATTTGTGTAAAGCCTTGTTGGTCATAAAAATCTTCTACCATTTTATTTTTAGCAGTTGGATAGTAGTATCCATATATTGTTTTAATATTTCTCCCTTTGCATTTTTTTACTAATGAATCCATCATTGCATATTCCATATCTCTTTTCAAAACTCGGCAACTCATAATCCACAAATCAATATGTAATTCTGTTTTATTTTTTTCTTGACCAATTACAACAGTTACTACACCGTTATCTCCATATAAATCTTCTAATTTTCCATATAATTTAATATACTTTTTATTTTGATAGATAGATTCAATATCTGGAATAGAATATCTTTTTGTAGTTAAATTAAATTGATTACTTTTATTACTAAGTTGAGATATTCTTTCTAGATATATAGGTTTAAATGAAGATATTTCAGCATGCATATTCAACGAAAGTAAATATTCCTCATAATTATCAAACGAAGCCAAATGCTGATTTCTTTTAGCATTAGACTTATATAATTCACTTTTCTTTAAATCTTCTTTTGAAAAATTAGTAACTTCAAAATAGCCATTATGGTCTAATATTCTAATATAATTTTCAGGAATATCAATTTCTGGTGTAGCTATCCCTTTTATATAATTTTGAACGATTTTTCTTTCAGCAGGATTATCATCAACAAAAACAAAACTATCAGCGCCTAAATTTAATTCATGAGCAATTTCCTCAATATTTTTATTTTTAGGATTCCAATTAGCTTTAATGATAATAAAATCATCCGGCTTTAAAATACCAGTTGGATGATTTAGACCTGCTATCGCATTATCATAATCATTTTTAGAATCTACATTTAAAATTATTCCCAAACTTTGTTGTTCCTTTATATACTTTTGAAATTCAAAATAAACTTGACTCCCTGGGATTTCAGGACCAATATCTAAATTATCAACACCATCGTCACCAACTACACCACCCCATAACGTATTATCTAAATCTAATACTAAGGCTTTTTTATTTTTACCGTATATTGATTTAATAATGTTGGCTATATTAAATGATAAATATGGAATGGCTTTTACATCTAAAGCATATTTATACATATACCAATAAAATGAATTACACCATTGATCTAAACCATAGCAAGAAGATAAATAATTTATATCATTAATAAAAAAGTTTTTCGTTTGATTAGCATAATCATAAAATTTTTGATTTAGCCTAGTAATAAAATTTATTTTTCCATGAATATCACTAGCATCTTTATTTCCGAGCAAACGATAATCTAAATATTCAAAATTATTTTGTATAATTATACACTTAAACTTTGTATACAAAGTTTGCCATATTTTTTTAAATCGATTGTATTCATTTTCCAATAAATTATCAATCATCACAGAGTCATCAAATACTGTGGGATATTCCATAATATTACGATTGGTAGTGTGTATAAAAATAATATCAGGATTAAATTGGTTTAACTCATCATTACCAAACATAGCATCTTCATAATATTTATTATACTCAGATTCATAAAATATTGGTTTTATACCATAATTAAGTAAAAATAATTCTAGCATAGTTTTAATATCACTAGTAGTAGAACCTCCTAAGATAGCAATTTTCTTTTCTAATAAATTTTCTTGCGTTAGTAACTCTTTTTTTATTTTTCTTTTATTTTTGATTAAATAATCTGCATCAAATGGGTACTCCAACTCTTTCACTATATCACCACCATTCTTTTCAAGAATATCATAAATAGTTTTTTTTTACAATAAATTTGTAGTATAATTTACTTGGTGATGATTATGAATATAGGTTGTGATATTGTTGAAAATGAAAGACTATTAAATAAAGATAAAAACTTTATTAATTTTGTTTTAACAAAAAAAGAGCAAAAAGAATATAAAGAAAGAGGATTATTATATTTATGCGGAAGATTTGCTGCCAAGGAAGCCATAATGAAAGCGTTTTCTAATACAAAGGAACTAAATTTTTTAGACATTGAAATACTTACCAGTAATGATGGTAGTCCATATTGTGTTAATAATAATAAATTAAAAATATCTATTTCCCATGAAAAAAAATATACTATAGCTTTCGCTATAGTAATATCTTAAAATAACTTATAAAAATTAAAATATTTCTCCAAAAATAGAAAATATTGCTATTTTATCTTAAATATTTTCTATTTTTATTTTACTCTAAAAAAATTTTCCTTGTTATAAAATTAAATATCATCACAATACCTGTTGCAATAACTTTACCAAGTAAATAATAAATATGGAACATATCAATAGTATACCATACAATTAAATCATTCAATAAAAGTCCTATTACACTAAATAAAATAAAAAGAATAAAATTTTTCTTTGGATTTTTTTCTTTATTAACATTAAATACCCAATGAATACTTGCCCAATAATTATAAATAGTAGCTATACAAAATGATAAAGTATTGGAAAGAATAACAGGAAGATTTAAAAACTCTTTTAATACATAGATACAAGCAAAATCTATAACAGTAGCAATCACACCTACTATTCCAAACTTGAATATTTGTTGCATTAATGTAGTAAAATTTTTTTCTTCTTTTTTTAGTGACTCCATATTTTAAATTCACCTAATTTCTATTAATTCTAATTTTATTTGCTCTTTTTCGTATTTTATTTTATACATTTGATGATCTTTTATATTATTATTTGGAAATATAAACCCATATTTTTCAATAAAATCATCATCAACATGATTTAAATACAAATAATCATAATCTGATATATAATTTTTAATATTTTTTTCATAATATTCATGTGAATTCTCAACTTTTTTCGTGTCCCAATTTATATATAAAGTATTACTTATTCTAGGATTTACATAATATTGAGAGAAAAAAGTAGATCCTATTGAACCTTGACCAATAATAAATACTTTCGCTTCTTTAGACGTATTTTTATTAATATCTTCGGCATATTGTGGTAATAAATTTTTTCTTAATTTTGGATTAAGTTTACTTAGTTGAGTATTATCTTCTATTAAAAATAATATGGTTATGATTAAAATCCAATATTTCAATTTACTATCATTTTTATTATTTTTACTTTCAGCATAGACAAATAACATAATCACTACAGAAATACCAATTAATATATATGTTGGCATATACCTATTAAATGATGCTAAATTTGGTCCTTCAACTGGTCCAAAGTTAAATATATATAACACTAACATAACAAAAGCATAACCAATTGAACCTATAAAAAAGGTTATTCCTAATCCAATAGTCTGTTTTTTATCTAAATATTTCTTTCCATACAACCATGCTAAATAAAGAAGTAAAAGTACCAAAATAACACATTGAAAATAAGAAAGGGAAATTTTAGTTGTCATAATTCCTGTAGTTTTAATAGAGGTAATAAAGTTACTTGCCGCTTGTTTTTGATAATATTCTCCCTTACTACCATTTAATATACCTGGAAGATCTTGCAATTTCATATCTGACAAAACAAACTGTTGTTCTAAATCTAGGGAATCAACATACATACTCCAACCCTTCCAAAATAGAAGTGGAATAATAAATTTTTCTTTTGAAAAATTTCCTTTTTCTCCTTTATAACTAGACTAATAACTAGCATAAATATAACCATGCAATATAATGGTAATCCCATTTGTTTTAATAATAATAGAAATGATAAACCAATAGTTAAAGCAAAAATACTAAATTTTGATAGAGGATTTTTTTCAAACATAATAATTGCTAGTAAATACCCAACTACAATTGCCATAACATAATCCGTGTAAATAGAATTAATGACTCCATGACGATCAAATAAACAAACTGCTAAAAAAACTCCTATCATCAAACATAGTGATTTGATTCCTAATTTAAATTTATTAAATTTTTTATCTTGCTCACAAATAGTTGGAATAAATAAAGATATACTAAATAAATGCATAGCCTTTTCTAAATATGCTTCGCTATAACCACCAGATATAGTAGTATAGAATAATTCAAAAAGTTGCATGATAGGTGGATAATCCTTATGTACTCTTAATAAAGATTCATTTACTGAATAAAAATGATCTAATCTTAACATTTCCTTAATCATAAAGCCCCAATGGGAAAATTCATCCCATACAGTAAATGAACGATTATAATCAAAAATATATACTATAATAAAAGTTACTAAAAAGACATAAAATCCTTTAGAGAAGAAATTATTTTTAATATCAGTTAAATCTTTTTTCTTATATTTTATTGCAAGTATAATTAAAAACAAAATAGCATATATAATATTTACTAATAAGCCTATTTTAAATGTATGAAAAATCACTTGACTAAAAAAGTATGTGAATGCTGTTACCATCATAGTAACAGGAAGACATTTTCCAAAAGTTCTTTTATAAATTCA
>CANRKU010000046.1 GCA_947631295.1 uncultured Bacilli bacterium | reverse complement strand
TGGAGTCATTTTTGGATTAATTGGAGCAAGACTTTACTATGTTGTATTCAATTTAGATTACTATCTAAAGTATCCAATTGAAATCTTTGAAGTATGGAATGGTGGCCTAGCTATCCATGGTGGTATTTTATTTGGTTTAATTACTGTTATTTTATATACAATGAAGTATCATGCTAAGACTTTAAAAGTATTAGATATTTTAGTTGTAGGTTTAATATTAGGACAAGCTATTGGCAGATGGGGAAATTTCTTTAATGGTGAAGCATATGGTGCCATTACTACTTTAAAGCATTTACAACATTTAGGATTACCACAGTTTATTATCGATGGTATGTATATTAATGGTGCTTATCGTCAGCCGGCTTTTTTATACGAATCTATCTGGGATTTTACTGGTTTTATTGCTTTATTAATGGTTAGAAGATACAAGTATTTAAAAACTGGTCAATTAACTAGTATATATTTAATATGGTATTCTGTTGGTAGATTCTTTATTGAGGGAATGAGAACAGATAGTTTAATGCTAGGAAATTTTAGAATGGCACAAATTGTATCCATTTTCTGTATTATTATTGGAATTATTATGTTAATTATCTGCAAAAAGGGTACTGGTACTCGCTTTGATAATTTATATAAGGATAAAGAGAAAAAGGAAATTTTATTTTAGGGGTTGGACATTGTGCAAGTAATTAATGGTGTATTAACAGAAGTTGAAGATAAAGATATTATAGATGGTACTTTTATATTTCCTGAAGGAGTCACTAGTATAGGAGACTATGCTTTTTATCTTTGTATCTCCTTAACTACAATTACCTTGCCAGAGGGAATTATCAGTATAGGAGACTATGCTTTTTATCTTTGTACCTCCTTAACTACAATTACCTTGCCAGAGGGAATTACCAGTATAGGAGACTATGCCTTTCGTGATTGCGCCTCCTTAACTTCAATCACATTACCAGAAAGTATCACGAATATAGGAGAATATGCTTTTTCACATTGTACCTCCCTAACTACCATCACATTACCAGATGGAATTATCAGTATTGGAAACTTTGCTTTTTCATGTTGTACCTCCTTAACTATCATCACATTACCAGAAAGTATCACGAATATAGGAGAATATGCTTTTTGGTATTGCAAATCCTTAACTTCAATCTCACTACCAGAAGGAGTTACGAGTATTGGAAGTTTTGCTTTTAGAAAATGTGTTTCCCTAACTTCAATCACATTACCAGAAAGTATCACCAATATAGGAAAATCTGCTTTTGATGGTTGTAACTCCTTAACTTCTATTATATTACCCAAAGGAATTACGAGTATAGAAGAATCTGCTTTTGATGGTTGTAACTCCTTAACTTCAATTACACTACCAGAAGGAGTTACGAGTATTGGAAGTTTTGCTTTTAGAGAATGTGATTCCCTAACTTCAATCACATTACCAGAAAGTATCACCAATATAGGAAGATATACTTTTTCTGGTTGTAACTCCTTAACTTCAATTACTATACCCGAAGGAATCACAAGTATAGGAGAGTTTACTTTTTCTGATTGTACCTCCCTAACTACCATCAAATTACCCAACAGTATCACAAGTATAGAAAAATCTGCTTTTTCTGATTGCCCAATAAAAGAACTTCATACACCATGGGGTAGTTGTGAAATAAACATTACTACTACCAAGGAAATCATTCTAAATTATTTATATTTATATGTAAATTCTATTTTGAAAGAAAAATACTTATCTTTTGATGATTTCATATCTAGTAATGATTTTATTTATGTACTTTTACGTTTGGATGCTTATACTCTTTTTCACACAAATACTATCCAAAAATTCAAAAACTTATTTTATAAAATGAGAAAAGATTATGATATTCCTAGAGAACTATTGGATGGAATGAGTCTAGAAATGACCGAAAAACTTGATTTGAAAACCTGGAATCGTATTAAAAATATTTTTGATTGGCGTGATTCCACTGAAATGATAGAAGCATTTCATGAAATGATAGCAGTTTTTGGATTATTTGAAAAAGATAGAGAAAAAGAAAATAGAATTTTAGATTTTATCCATCTTTTTCAGAGAAAATCTTATATCATGACGAATGATGATTATTTTGGAATGGATGTTGATAGTACGCCTTATTGTGAAAAAATAGAAACGACTTGTATGTTATTAAAAGAAAAAACAGATATTCCAATTGAGTTTCAACCTTATTTAAAAGAAAGGTTATCAGAATCGGAAATTAAAAAAATTAAAAAATTAACTGGTACTTATGGAAAACAAATCAATGAGTTTTTAAAAGATTATTATCAAGTTAGTATGGTAGAAGATTATCAATTAAAAGAAGAGTATTTGAATCAAAAAGACATTAAAAAAGGTTTGTTTTTTTATAAAAATTTAGATGGTTATCTTACATATTATAGTCTTCATCGTATATTTGATGGATGTGAATTAACGTTTCATCCTGATTTTTATCATTTCTTTATAGATAATTTAGAATTTATTTTACAGGATGAAAAACTACAGTCTGAAGTCAAAAATATTCAAAAGAACTTTGAAAAAATGAAAAAACATTATCTCCTTCAATCAGGAATCGAAGAAATTACTTTAAAGCAAGCACTTGATTATTTAGAAAATATTACCTTTGATTATCATGATGGAAATTATGAATTAGCACTAGATGTCAAAAGAGCAGGAGTAAAGAATGAAGAAGCTTTTCTTTATTATCAAAAAATATTCGAAGAAAATGATGTTAGAAAATTAAGTTCCTTAGTAAAAAAAAGTCATACTTATGAAATTGATGGTTATACAATCCAAGCAGAACTTTTAAGAAAAGATGATAGTTTTGGTATGTTAGTAGGAGAAACGAATTATACCAATTGTTGCCAAGTATTTGGAGGAATAGGTCATAATTGTATGGCTCATGCTGTAAGTAGTGAAGATGGAGGAATCTTCGTCACAAGGTTATGGAAAGATGGAGAATGGATTTTATTAACAGAATCATGGGATTGGCAGAATAATAATATCTATTGTCATGATAATATCGAAGGAACACCTTACTTTAATAAGGATAAAAGATTAAAAAAAGCAGTAGCCGAAGTTTATCGTTTAGATGGAGAAGCTATTATAGAAAGAAGTAAAGAAGAAGTATTAAAATACATTGAAACAAGAAGAAAAATAATTGAGAAATCCTCATTACCTAATAAAGAAAAAGAATTAGAAGCGTTAAGAGAATTAGAACAAAGAGAAGTAAT
>CANRKU010000045.1 GCA_947631295.1 uncultured Bacilli bacterium | reverse complement strand
CGTCTGCCTTACGGCTATATCCTCCCTGTAATGATTAGCTGCAACGACATCCTTCATGTATTGCTCCAGCTGTTCACCCGTATAAGGGCTTACCAGACCGAACAGTCTGACGGACTGGAGCAGTCTGCGGTAATGATCCCCGAGTCTGAAGCCGTAAAGCTGCCCTTCCTCTTCATTCCAATAACACCGTATGCCCTCAAATACATTGGCTCCAAACTGCGACGTAGGCGCCAATACATTGATCACGGCATCCTTAACAGGGACAATATCACCGTTTAACCATATCAATCTTTCACTGTCATTCATACAAAGACCTCCACTTGGGAGCCAGACTTTCCCAGGAGACAGCCTCCCTGATCACTTCCCGTACTTTGGAGGAAGCTGCCCGGTCATCCGCATTGCTATACTCTACTAAACACCTATTAAAAACATTTGTCAAGTCAGCGAAATCCTCGTACACATAATAGGAACAGCCGCCCTCGTCCAACAGCCTGTAATTATCCTTAAGCCATACCGGACACAGGAAACGCGCGCCCGCGTATACATATTCCAGCGGACTGGCGGAACGTGCATCGGTCTTCTGACCGTACAGAAAGATATCGCAGGTTCTTCTGAACATGGCCAACCTTTCATCCTGATAATAATCTTCCACACAAACATACGCCAAAGAGCCGCTGTCCATGACAGCGCACAACTGCTTCCGGTAATCCTCATACTCCTCCCAACGGCCGTAAGAAACATGGAAAACGAATTGCAGCCGGTCCGTCCACTGCTCTGATCCGGGCAGTTGCGACCACGATACCAGACTCTTCGCCATATCGATATGCCGCTGTCCCCTAAGGGCGTTATATCCGACATGAACCAATATCTTATCGGCCGGTAATCCCATTTCTTCCTTACATTGCCGCACGGTATACTTGTCTGCGGCTTTATCGATCTGATCCAGTACGCTGTTCCCAAAGTCAATAACATGCAGCTTCCGGTCGTACCGGTGACCGAATTTGCTTTGAAAATACTCACGTTGGTTCGGGATCATAAACACAATGGCGGTGGACTGTTTCAAAAAATGCGGAAAGAGCTTCAGTTTTTTATCGGACGCACACATAATATCATAGCCCCAGAATACCAGGATACGCTTCCGGGCTTTTTTCCAGAGGCGGTGAAAATATAATATGTGCAGCGGCTCTACATAGTGCACGAAGACGGCATCCGCCCGCCGGTCAAAGCCGATCTTTCGTTCCAGATCCCTGATGGCCGACATATATCTCCCCGCCATATGCAGACCGATATTCCCCAGGATCCCTTTGGAGAAAAATTCCGGCCAGACAAGCTCGCTTATACCGCTGTCCCTGTAGAACTCCCCGTACTGCGGCGACGGACGGGGACTTAATATGCTGACTGATGTGTCATCCGCCTTCAGAACCTCCCTGCAAAAATCACGCGTAAAAAGAGAGTCCGATAATCCCAGCAGCAAAATATTTTTCATACATTTTCCCTCTAACGTACTATTGCAGATGAAACACATCCATCCATCTTCCAAAACATATGACCCGCCATACCAGAAATTCATTCCTCTTCATCTGCAGGGCATGGTCATCATACCATTGTTCAAGCTGAGAAGTATCCATAAACTGAGATATATTCTTACATGCCCTGTGAAACGCCGCTCCGAATTCCTCAGCATTTTCTCTGATCCATTGATCCTCCGGCGTCACAAAACCGAATTTGCTGTACCGCGTTCTGATCTTTTCCGGCAAAACATCCGCCAGCCCGTCACGCATGAGGCTTTTGGTAACGCCCTTGCGGATCTTATAGGAGATGGGTGCAGAATAGATAAGCTCCGCCAGTCTGTAATCCAGAAACGGCACCCGTGATTCTATGGAAAACGCCATAGAATTTCTGTCCTCATACCGCAACAGGGCCTGCAGACCGACATACAGGCTGTCATATATAAACTTCCTGCTGTTTCTGATCGGATACCGGTCTCTCTGAGAATCGACATAAATAAGATCGGCCTTATCAAAGGGTAAGTTATACGGGTGTTTGCGCAGTATCTTCTTCACCGCGCCGGTAAGCCACCCTATATTTACCAATCCGCCCAGACAAACCAGCAGAACATCCCTGAAATCAATATATTTTTCCGTTGATGCTCTCAGTTTCTTATAGGCCTTATATTCTCTGACAAAAGAGAGGATCTTTCCCTTTTTTAAATAGTCCGTAAAAAGGACCGCATAAAAATTGGTATAACCGGCAAGCTGTTCATCCGCTCCCTGTCCGTCAAGCATGACCGTGAGTCCGTTTTCCTTCGTGGCCTTAAAAACATTCCACTGCGCGTACATGGACGTTGACGCAAATGGCTCATCCATATACCATATCATATCATCCAGCTGTCCAAACAGATCCTCTTCCCTGGGGAATGTCTTGTGAGACACGACATTGGTACACTTAACTACCTCATCGATATATTCCTGTTCATCATACGCCTTATTGTCAAAGCAGGAAGAGATCGTATGCCTTATAACGTCCTCCTTCTTATCTTTGCATATCCTATCCGCCATGCAGACGATCGCCGAGCTGTCCAGACCTCCCGACAGGCAGAAACCTAACGGGACGTCCGCCCTCATGCGGATATTGACGGCATCCTCAAATATCTCCCGAAATTCCCTGCAGACCTCCTCATATGTTTTATCAGTCTGTTTGATCCTGCTGATATCATAATATCTCTCTAGCGTGAGCCTGTCCTCTTTAATATCATAATACAGGTTACAACCGCCGCCAAGCTTGCTGATGCCTTCAAACATAGTATCGTCAGAATCATCCAGAATGCCGCATATGATATATTTCTTGGCCGCCGCAATATTGATACCGGGGTTTTCG
>CANRKU010000044.1 GCA_947631295.1 uncultured Bacilli bacterium | reverse complement strand
CCATGCTCTCCGTGAGGCTGTCCACGATCTTGGACGCCTCGCTGCCGGTGAGCGCGCCTTCAGCTATCAGCCCATTCAGGTATGCGATGACCGCGGCCCGACCGGACGTGTCCATAATCTGTTGGCTCATCGCGGTAGCATCCTCGATACTCACAGTGGCAGCGGATACCACCTCGCGCGCCGAGTCCTCCACCGCCGGAAGAGAAGTGAGCAGCCCTTCGGAATAGGCAAAGCCGGCATCAGCGGCGATCTCCCTGGCCTGTTCTTCTGTGATGCTCTTGGTATCCACCCACAGCTTTAGGTTTTTTGCGGCGATTTCCGGTGCGTATTTCTCCAGATCGGACTGGAATTGCTTCGATGCAGTCTCTATTGCTGCACGGTTTGGGAAAAGCCAGGCAGCGATGTACGGATGAGACTCCCTTAGCTGCTCATAGAGATAGTCCAAAAAAGAATCAATGGCGGGTGCGATAACCTTTTTGAGGGTTTCGGCGAACGCATCCGTCATCTCATCCCAGTTCGCATAGTCCAGCGCCTGCGCCAGCCTATCCTTCATCTCGTCCCAGTACCCAACCAGTTCAGCGCGGGAGGGGATGTGCTCGATCAGCTCGTCTACCAGGTCCATCAGGGTGTCCCAGAGAGCGCTGAATATCTCGCCCCAGGAAACTTTGTCGCCGCCCTTCTCCAGGCGTGATTCAAGCGTTTTCCACGTCTGCCTGCTCTCATCGCTCTGGGGGAGCCACTGAAGCATGCGGACCAACAGCCGCTTGCAGGCGGTCTTGATAGCGTCGAACAGTTTGCCCCAGTCTGGAGCATTGGAGCCGGAACGCAGTGCATCCCACAGCCCGCTCCAAAACTCTCCGATGTCACCAATGATCTGATTCCAATTCGTGCTGCTGAGCAGGTCTGCGACAGCGTTGATGATCTGTCCTATCACGTTGCCCAGGTTCTGTCCGACCACGTACCAACCGCCGTGAGCCGGATCCGTCTCATCGTTGAATTTTTCCCGTATGGTTTTGAAGAAACCCTCGATTGCGCCTCCCAGCTTCTTGATAGCCTCCGGGATGACGCCGCTCTCCAGGGCCCCTTGCAGCGCGGAGAATATGATGACAAACCGGGCCGCCAGCAAGGCGCCGATGTCCTCGGCGTCCAGCTTTTCGATGGCCTGCCGCAGGGCCGTAAACAAGCCTGAGAACATGTCTGCAAAATCAAATTCCCGGATGAACGTTGCCAGGAATTTCAGCACCCCCGCGACCTTATCTCCCAGCCGGTCGCCCAGGCTCGGCCAGTTCACGCTGTCAACCATGTCGTTGAGCTTATCGGAGAGAGTCTTGGCAGCTTCTTCCCATGCACCGCTGCGCAGCTGCTCCGCCATGAGCTTTGCCCAATCCGGCAGCGTCACCTCTGGCAACGTGGCGGACACATCCCCGATATCGACACCACCGCCACCGCCGCCGCCAGCACCGGCGGCATCCTGTTCGCTTCTCCAGGTGTGTATCTCATCCAGCCCGGAGAGGTTCTGTATCTTTTTCGCTGTGCTTTCCGCTGCGTCACCAACAGCGTGGATCTCATCGGCAGCACTGGCCGCAGCTCCGCCCACCGACGAGATGGCCGCAGCGCTCTTTTTTCCGAATGCGTCTGTCTGGATGGTGGCGATCTTGGCCGCTCCACCTACCCCGGCATATGCTTTGCCGACGGCGGATATATTGCTGGTGCCGCCGCCACCGCTGCCGCCAGACACACCAAAGCCCAGCAGCCGCAGGAATGCTACCACATAGGAGATAGCGGTCGAGACAAGATTCACGATGCGCGTGATGATGGGCCCCAAAACATTTCCCAGACCGTTCCAGGTTGCTTCCAGCTGGGACTTCACCTGTTCGTTGGCGTCCAGAAAGGCGTTGACGCCCTTCCGCAGTATCCCCATCACACCACGAGCTGCCAGCATGGCCGGGATCAGCTTTTTCAGTGAGGAGGTCAGGCTCCCCACAGATCCGGAAATGGATTTGTTGCCTACAAACAGTTTTCTCGCGGTAGAAAGGACCGACTTGAAGGCGGACAGCAGCTTTTTTGCAACGGTCTTTGCCAGATTCGCTACGCCCTTTGCCAGTCTACTGATGGCAGAGCCGATGCTTTTCACCACGCCCAGGATCCCGTTGAATGCGGACCTCGCTATGGAGAGCGGGCTGGGAAGCCCCTGGAACGCCGAAAGGAGCCCATGCGATGCACTGGCGGCTTCCTCGATGCGCTCTCTCATAGCTCCCAGGCGGGCGTTGGCGGCGTCGATGGCCGCAGACATGCTCTGATACTCCTCTGTCTCAGTACCGCTCACCCATGCGGTGCCGGATGCCTCCATCTGGGCCTTTTTCGCGGCCAGCTCGTCGTACCTGGCAGATGCGGCAGCGATATCTGCCTGGAGGTTTTTGTAAGCCTGCGAGGTTTTACTGGTACCGCGGTTGTCCAATTTATCCTGCTTATCCAGCAGTTTTTGCAGCGCTGCACCGGCTTTCTCCGTCTCGGCGCTGAGATCCTTGTAGGCATCAGAGGGTGCCTTTTTGGCGCCCAGTCTGGCCAGGTCCGCGCCCAGACGCTCCACGGTCTGCTGCAGCTGAGCGGCTTTCGCCTGAAATGCCTCCATCGCCCGCGGGTTTCCGCTCAGAGCCTTCTGGAAGGTGCCACCGAGG
>CANRKU010000043.1 GCA_947631295.1 uncultured Bacilli bacterium | reverse complement strand
AAAAATTATTTCCCGGGAAATAATTTTTTTCATAATATGTGAAAAAATTCCACGAAAAAAGTAAAAATATTGTATAATAAATTGCAGAAAAAAGAGGAAGTGTATCAAAATGAAATACGACATTATCGTAGTAGGAGGGGGACATGCTGGATGTGAAGCAGCACTTGCTTCTGCCAGATTAGGAAATAAAACATTATTAATAACAGGAAATATAAAAAATATTGCTGATATGCCATGTAATCCTTCTATTGGAGGACCAGCTAAAGGAATTATTGTACGAGAAATAGATGCCTTAGGTGGTGAAATGGCTAATAATATTGATCATAGTTGCTTACAAGTAAAAATGTTAAATACAAAAAAAGGTCCTGCTGTTCGTGCACTTCGAGCTCAAGGTGATAAAATAACTTATCCAAAAGCCATGTTAGAAACTATGAAAAAACAACCAAATTTAGAATTAAAAGAATCAATAGTAGAAGATTTAATAATAGAAAATAAAATTGTAAAAGGGGTTATTTTAGAAAATAATGAGCAAATTGAATCACAGGCAGTTATTCTAACAACAGGTACTTATTTAAAAGCTGTTATTTTAAGAGGGGCTACCAAAACAGTTAGTGGACCTCATGGTGAAAAGCCTTCTAAATTTTTAAGTACTAAATTAAAAGAATATGGATTTACAATTCAAAGGTTAAAAACAGGTACCCCTCCAAGAATTGATAAATCTAGTATCGATTTTTCTAAAACAAGTTTAGAACCAGGTGATTCTATACCTTATACCTTTTCTTATGATAATGATCCATTATATAAAATAGAAGATCAAGTACCATGTCATTTAATTTATACCACTCCAGAAACACATAAAATTATTAATGAAAATTTAAATAAATCTAGTATGTATGGAGGCTATGTAGAAGGAATTGGACCTAGATATTGTCCATCAATTGAAGATAAAGTAGTGAGATTTAAAGATAAAGAAAGACATCAATTATTTTTAGAACCAGAAAGTATCTATTATGATGATATTTATATTCAAGGTTTTTCAACTAGTATGCCAGAAGATATTCAAGAAAAGATGGTACATTCTTTACCAGGCCTTGAACATGCTAAAATATTAAAATATGCTTATGCAATTGAGTATGATGCCATTGACCCTCTACAATTAAAACAATCTCTTGAAACTAAAGTGATAGAAAACTTATTTACTGCAGGACAAATTAATGGTACAAGTGGATATGAAGAAGCAGCAGGACAAGGTCTCATTGCAGGAATTAATGCATCTCGTAAAATTCACAATCAAGAACCATTAATATTAAAAAGAAATGAAGCCTATATTGGTGTATTAATAGATGATTTAGTCACAAAAGGAACCAAAGAACCTTATCGTATGTTAACATCACGTGCTGAATATCGCTTATTGTTAAGACATGATAATGCCGACTTAAGATTAAGAGAATATGGTTATCAACTAGGATTAATATCAGAAGAAAAATATCATAAATTTGAAGAAAAAAAGAAACAAATAGAAGAATTAATTCATTTACTACAAAATCATAAAATCACACCAACTAAAGAAAATAATGATTATTTGGAAAGTATTCATTCTACTAAGATATTAGATGGTATCACTTTATATGACTTATTAAAAAGACCTGAAATTACCATAGATACTTTAAAACATTGGCTAGAAATTAATTATAATAAAGAAGTAATTGAACAAGTTGAAATTCAAGTAAAATATGAAGGATACATTATAAAAGCAAATAGAGAAGCTCAAAAAATGTTAGATTTAGAAAAAGTAAAAATCCCACAAGATATCAATTATGATCAAGTACATAAT
This sequence comes from uncultured Bacilli bacterium, assembly GCA_947631295.1. Taxonomy (GTDB): domain Bacteria; phylum Bacillota_I; class Bacilli_A; order RF39; family UBA660; genus Alloscybalousia. The sequence goes on along the minus strand of CANRKU010000043.1, from coordinate 983 downwards.
TTAGCTAGTGAAGCAAGGCAAAAATTAAAAGATGTAAGACCAACAACAATAGCCCAGGCTTCTCGTATTAGCGGGGTAAATCCAGCAGATATATCTATCTTAATGGTCTATTTAAAAAAGGAAAAGAGAATATGAATTTAGAAAAATTTATAGAAGAGACAAAAAAATTAGGAATCGAATTAACAAACAATCAACTAACAAAATTAGAAGAGTTCTATCATTTATTAATTATTTGGAATGAACAAATGAATCTAACTAGAATTACTGCAAAAGAAGATGTCTATTTAAAACATTTTTATGATAGTCTGACACTAACTAAAGTAATAGATTTAAACCAAAATTTATCATTATGTGATGTAGGAACAGGAGCGGGTTTTCCAGGTATTGTTTTAAAAATAGTATTTCCTAATCTAAAAATAACCTTAATTGATTCTTTACAAAAAAGAATCAATTATTTAAATGATATTATTCAAAAATTAGAATTAAAAGAAATAGAAACAATTCATACCAGAGCTGAAGATTATGCTAAAATAAATCGTGAAAAATTTGATATTGTAACAGCTAGAGCTGTAGCTAATTTAAAAGTATTATCAGAATTATGTATTCCCATGGTAAAAGAACAAGGTTATTTTATTGCTATGAAAGCAAATATTGAAGAAGAATTAGAAAATAGTAAAGATATTTTAAAAAATTTAAATGGTAAAATTGAAAAAATAGAAACTTTTTATTTACCAATTGAAAATAGTATTCGTAACATCATTTCAATTAAAAAACAAGGAAAAACAAATTCTATCTATCCAAGAAAGATGGATAAAATCAAAAATAATTGAAATAAAAAATTAGATATATGTTTTTATTAAAATATTAAATAACTAAAATTTAATGAAAATAATTTTATTAAAGTCAAAGCTCAAATTTAAAAGTAAACGCAACTTTTTAAAGTTAAATGCAACTTAAAGTATGATGACAAGTTAGTAACAAAT
>CANRKU010000042.1 GCA_947631295.1 uncultured Bacilli bacterium | reverse complement strand
TCTAAGTTAATTAATTAGAAAAGATATTTTTTGCTTAAGCAATAAGTAATTTCTTTATTCTGCATGATAATTTTTTTTATGGTAATAATAAAAATATACATATTATTATTTTTAAAAAATGTATATTATTTTTATTAAAATATGTATATTATATATTGAAATAATAAACTATTCATGATAAAATTTAAATAGAGGTGTTACTTATATGAATTTTAATGAAAAAGAATATTTACCTAGGTTAATAGATGAAAAAGTAGATGAATACTTAACAGTATTTGGAGCCATATCAGTTGAAGGACCAAAGTGGTGTGGAAAAACATGGACATCTTTTAAACACTCTAATAGTGCTATTTATTTGGATGATGAAGAAACAAAAGAAAGAGCATTATTAGATTTAGAATTAGTATTAAATGAAAAACAACCTGAATTAATTGATGAATGGCATTTAGTTCCAAAAGTTTGGGATAGAGTAAGAAGAAAATGTGATGAAGACTCTAAAAAAGGAAAATATATATTAACTTGTTCAACCGAATTAAATGATGAAAGAAAAAAAGAAGTTTTTCATTCAGGAGCTGGAAGAATTGGAAAAATAAAAATGTATACAATGTCTCTTTATGAATCTGGTAACTCTACTGGCGAAGCTTCCTTAATGGATATGTTAAATGATAATCAAAAAAATGTTAATGTTGAAATACCAACTATACAGGAATTAGCCAATTTAATTATACGTGGTGGTTGGCCTAGTAATATTAAAGTTCCTACAAAGAATATAGATTTAATTCCAAAAAGTTATATTGAATCAATTTTAGATAAAGATATGAACGACGATAAAAAACGTGATAAAAATAAAATGAGAATGCTAATCAGATCAATAGCAAGAAATGAATCAACAGTAGCAAGTAACCAAACATTAATAAAAGATATAGAAGAATATGAAAATGAAGGTGAATTAATAGAAAGTAGAATTACAGTTGCTGATTATTTAGATGTATTAGAAAGATTACATATAATTGAAAATCAAGAAGCATATAGTGAGAATTATCGTTCGCCTGAAAGAATTGGAAAATCGCCAAAAAGACATTTAACAGATCCTTCACTTGCTTGTGCTGCTCTTAATTTGACCTCAGAAAAATTAATTAAAGATTTAAAAACATTTGGCTTTATGTTTGAATCATTAGTAGAAAGAGATTTAAGAATTTATATTGAATATTTAGGAGGACATCTTTATCATTTTAGAGATAATGTAACTGGATTAGAAATTGATTCTATTTTGGAATTTCCAGGTGGCGATTATGCAGCTATAGAAATTAAACTAGGATATAATAGTATAGATGATGCAAAAAATAATTTAATTAAATTCTATGGAAATGTAGAAAAAAAACCTAAGTTTATGTGTATTATTACTGGTAATTTTAGTGCCATAGTTAAAGACCCAAAAACAGGGATTTATATTATTCCTATTACTGCTTTGAAACCTTAAAATAAAACTACTGTATTTATATTCTAATTAATTAACTTAGACACCGTAAAACCAGAATTAGAATTAAGAACAACAACAGGTAATGGTAAGGCCTATATAAAAGCTTATGCCAGTGATAATTTATCAGGAATGAGTAAAATTACTAATAATCTTGGAGAGACAACACAATTACCCAATGATTTATCTAATATAAAAATATATGTATGTTATTCTACAAATATGCAGCAAAGTGCGATTGAACCTTTTAAAACATTATTATCTAATTATGACGTGACTATAGGAACTAATACACCTACAGTAACTGATAATTATGATTTAGTCTTGTTTTACTATACTGTGTGGTCTATTTATCCTGAACTTACAGATAATTTATTTAATAGTGGAATCAATTTAGTTACGGTAGGAAATAGTACAAGTCAAATATTTTTAATTAAAGATGTTAGAAATGGCTCTTCACTTTTAAATATACATCCAATAGTCGATAATATGATAACGAGAAAATTAAATATTACAAATGCAATTGATAGTGATCCAACACTAGCACTTATTCATTTTATAGATGATGTAGAAGTATGGTATCAAGGGACTAATAATAACACTACTTATGATGCAGTGGGATATTATCAAAAAAATAATACGGAATGGATATATTCTCAATATGGTAATTATGATAAAAATTATTATAAGACTCTCATAGATTATATATATCCAGAAAATGGGGCATCCTATGAAATTACAAAATCAGGTACTTATATAGTACATGCCTATGATAAGGCCGGAAATATAACTACTCAAACAATCTCTGTACAAATTTAATAAGTTATTATAAACAAAAGATTAGTGAAATTGAAATCACTAATCTTTTGAATTGATATTTTATTTAGTAAATTTTATTTCTGAGAAACCTAATTTTATATACCAGTTTCCCACAATATCTGTTGTATCTAATACAAATCGTAATTTATATTGCCCATTATATTTTGATACATCATAATTGATATTTATGTCAGACTTAGGAACGGTACTATAATTTGGATGATCAAGACAATTATAATCGCTTGGTTTATTAGTAGTATTACAAGTAGCCTCGTTATGATATATAGTTCCTACTATTTGATTGTTAGAATCAACTAAATAGATATATACTTTTATATATCGATAACGCTGATTATAGCCACTATAGCCATCAAATGTTCCCAATATTTTTAAATTTTTTCTAGTAGAAAGATCCAAATATGGTGAATCTATAGTAGCAGTACCTGAATAGTAATAAGACATACCTAATATTTTATTGGAGTAATCAAAGTCTAATACCGTATTATCTCCTACTTTTGTGGTAGTATATTCAGATACTGGATAATTAAGTAAATTCCATGGTAGATTGGTATCTAAGTTAATTA
>CANRKU010000041.1 GCA_947631295.1 uncultured Bacilli bacterium | reverse complement strand
AAAGATTTTCACGCATTTCCAAAAACTCTGTATCATTTTTTCCTAATTCAGTTAATATTCTATCCATCTGTTGATTGAAATCTTCTATTTCATCTAAGTTTTTTCCTATTGGATGTAAACTTTCTTCTAGTTCATCTATTTCATTGAACTGTCTATCTAAATTTTCTTCAATTTTATCTAATCTTTCTTCTATTTTAGCTATTTTTTCTTTTAGTTCATCTAAATCTTCTACTATTTCATTGATAGCTTTTTCTTGTTTTTGTAATTCTTTACTGAATAATAGACCTATTATTAATAATACTGCAATATGTGCTGCAATTGACTTTTTGTATACATTTTTCATAATTTTACCTCCAACCAGTAATATTATAAATAAAAAATGTTAAATGTCAATTTTTATTTATTATACTCCAATCACTAATCCTTTTCTTCTTAAATACAACTTTCTAAACCAATCAATAGGAATTACAGTAAGAGCTAATAAAATCGTAATGATTAATTCTTGGAAAGTTAAACCATAAGTTCGAAAAAGATTACCACCATAATAAATAAGTCCAATTTGTACAATCATAATAAAGCCAATCACAATCATAAAAACTTTATTTTTTAATAAATTAGCAAATAAATTTAAGCGATGAGTTCTAGCATTAAAACAATTAAAAATTCCCATAAAAATAAATAAAGCAAAAAAAGCTGTCATTAAATAATGATAAGAAGAATCAAAACGATAGAGACTTCTAACCCAGTTACTTTTTAGGAAAAAAATACATAATAAAGAAGAATAAGTTCCTGTAAAAATGATTTCGTCTAACATATATCTATTTAAAATATTTTCTTGTTTCTTTTTAGGAGGTTCTTCCATATATTCTTTTAATGGTGGTTCATAACTAAAAGCAATTCCAGCTAGAGTATCCATAATCATATTAATCCATAACATTTGAATCACTGTAACTGGTGTCTCTACTCCAATAAAAGGTCCAATAATGGATAAAGAAATAGCACACATATTAACCGTTAACTGAAAAATAATAAATTTACGAATGCTTTTAAAAGTAGTTCTACCAAATAAAATAGCTTTGGATATCGATAAAAAGTTATCATCCAGAATCACTATTTCACTTGCCTCTTTAGCAACTTCTGTACCTGATCCCATAGCAAAGGCAACATCTGCTTTTTTTAAAGCGGGTGCATCATTTACGCCATCTCCTGTCATCCCTACTACCATTCCCATTTCTTGACAAATCTTGACTAATTTACTTTTATCCTGTGGAAGACTTCTAGCAACAATTCTCAATCTTGGTATTATTTCTTTAATCTCATCTATCGTTAAACGATTTAATTCATCACTAGTTAGTATCACATCATGATTACTCGTAACTAATCCAATTTCTTTTCCAATCGCAATAGCCGTATCCTTGTTATCACCAGTAATCATAACGGTTTGAATTCCTGCTTTTTTTACCATGTCAATACCCGTAATTGCTTCTTTTCTAACCTCATCTTTCATTAAAATAAAACCAATTAATGTTAATCTTTCTAATTTTTCACAGTCATAATTATCATTGATAGCAAGTAAAATTACGCGATTTCCCTTTTTTGTCATTTCTTCTATCTTAATTTTAACTTTATCTATTTCTAAAGATTTTTTATTACCATCTTCTTTTAAATAAGTAGTGCATTTTTCTAATAATACTTCTGGTGCTCCTTTTATTAAATTAACCTTTTTTCTAATTTGATCTACCCATTCAATCATAGTAGATGCATATTTTACTTTACTATTAAAAGGATTCTTATAAAGAATTTTAACATTTTCTACTTCTGTTTCAATAAATTTACGTAAAGCTCTATCAGTAATATTTCCTCCAATAATTTGATTATTAGATAATACACTTTCATTATTACATACTAAAGATAATTTTAAATATTGATATAGTTTTTCATAATGTGATACTTCTAATTCATTATGATAACTTTTTAAATTTCCAGAAAGAAAACCAACTACTTCTAATTTTCCTTTTGTTAATGTCCCAGTTTTATCGGTAAATAAAATATTTAAATTGCCAGCTGTCTCTATTCCTACTAACTTTCTAGCTAAAACATTATTTTTTAACATTCTTTTCATATTAGAAGAAAGTACTAATGTAATCATCATGGGAAGACCTTCTGGTACTGCTACTACAATAATGGTAACGCTTAAGGTTAGTGCATAAATGATGTGTTGAAAAATAACATGAAAATTTGTGATAGTATTTATAATTTCATTCATATTAAAATTATTTTGTATAACGATTACCGAAAATAAATAAGATAAGGATACTAAGATGGCACCTACATAACCAATTTTACTTATTACTTGAGCAAGTTTTCTTAATCTTAATTTTAAAGGACTATCAGGATGATCTTCCTGAATTTCTAAAGCTAGTTTTCCATAAAAAGTTTCATTTCCTACTTTTTCTACTTTCATATATGCCATATTCGAATAGACAACACAACCTCGATATACTCTATTTTTATCAGTAGGAGTTCCTTCTACTTTATATTTATAAGCTTCTTTTGTTTCCCCATTTAGGCTAGATTCATCTACACTAATTTCACCATCTACTAAAATTCCATCTGCTGGAATTTTATCTCCTGTTTCTAATCTTACAATATCACCAACTACTACCTCATCGATAGGGATTTCTATTAAATTGCCATCTCTTTTTACTTTGCACTTAATTTGTGAAGATTCTTCTTGTAATCGTTCAAAAGCTTTTTCACTACCATATTCAGAAATAGTAGAGATTAAACTAGATAAAAAGATAGCTATCATAATACCTAAAGTTTCAAACCAATCGAAATCTTGAAATAAGAAAACAGTTTTAATAGCAAGAGCAATTAATAATATTTTTATAATGGGATCTCCCATAGTTTCTATAAATTGTCTTAGAAAAGATTTCTTTTTTTTGCTAGTTATTATATTCGTTCCATATTTTTTACGGGATTCTTTTACTTCATCTTTACTTAAACCATTTGTATTAATCATAACTAGTCCTCCTATTTCAATATATTTTGGAGGATATTTTTTTAGAAGAGGATGTATTGTCGAAAAATGGGTACTTTGTCATAATAAATTTAGTATCTAATTAATTAACTTAGA
>CANRKU010000040.1 GCA_947631295.1 uncultured Bacilli bacterium | reverse complement strand
CCGTCTTCAGCTCGTTTCTTTAAACCGATTCTTGTTCTTTCTAAGATTGTTTCTCTTTCTAATTGAGCAAATACTGATAAAACTCCAATCATTGCTTTTCCAAAAGGGCTAGTTGTATCAAATCTTTCTCTTATGGAAATAAAACCTACATCATTTGCATTAAATACTTCTTCAATTAAAAATAAAGTATCCTTTTGACTACGAGATAGTCTATCTAATTTAAAGACCAACACAGTATCGATTTTCCCATCTTCACAATCCCCAATTAATCGCTTTATAGCAGGTCTATCTAAATCTTTACCACTGAATCCTGGATCAGTATAAACTTTATAATCCATCCAACCTTGACTTTTTACATAATTCTCTAATGATTCTATTTGAGCTTCTATTGAATATCCATCCACTTGAACATCTGTTGATACACGAACATAAAGAGCTTTTATTTTTTTTACTACTGCTTTTATAGTTTTTATAATTTTTTCCTCCTTTATTTATAAAAGCATTTTTTATAAATAACTCACAAATACATAATCATACAAAAAATAAAATGCTTATAGTTTCATATTTCTTTTAGGTATTTCTTTAATAGTGTATAAATAAGTGGATAATTTAAAGTTATCTTCTTTGGATTTAATTTATTTCCAAGATTATCATAGTTTTCAACACTTAATTTCATATAAACATCCCCTCTATAAATTATATTTTTAAGACAAGGACTATTTACAAAAAAGTTTTTAATTCTTGTTTTCGACATATGTCTTTCATCGGGGTTATTATGGGTGAATTATTAGTTTCAAAAAAAGGATTAGGATATTTAATTATGTATGGCTCTCAAGTATTTAATATTAATTTAGTAATTACTTCTGTTGTTCTTTTAGGTATATTATCTTATTTAATGTATGAAATTATTATTTTTATAGAAAAAAAAGCAGTTAAGAATCATTAGCTGATTTCATCAAAAATAGTGTTAGTGAATTATCTCACTAACACTATTTTAGTTACTATTTTTAGTGTTCAACATTCTTTCTTTATTTCACATTACTTAATTCTAAATTTGATTTTGGATTTAAATCTAGAGATGCTCTATATCCTAATAGATAAGCATGATATCCACTTGCGGCAATCATAGCTGCATTATCTGTACAATATTGAATATCAGGAAAAGAGTAATCAATATTTTCTTTTTCACAAAGTTCTATTAACCTTTCTCTGATTCCTTTATTAGCTGCTACTCCTCCTGCAACAATTAAGTTAGACACTTGGTAATCTTTTAAGGCTTTCATTGTTTTTTTGGTAATAATTTCTACTACTGTATTTTGAAAAGATGTTGCTAAATCTTTTTTTCGAATGTCATTTCCTCTTTGCATTTCATTATGGGCAAGGTTAATAATTGCACTTTTTAATCCACTAAAACTGAAATTATAACTATCATCATTTAATGGTAATGGTAATTGATAAGAGTCATTTCCTTCATGTGCCCATTTATCAATTGTAGGACCCCCTGGATAAGGAACCCCAATTACTCTTGCCACTTTGTCATAGCATTCTCCTATCGCATCATCTAAAGTGCCACCGATTTTTTGAAATTGGTAATGTTCTTTCATATAAATTAATTCGGTATGTCCACCACTGATTACTAAGGCAATTAATGGAAATTTTAATGGTTTTACTAATTCATTTGCATAAATATGGCCTGACATATGATTAATAGGAATAAGGGGAATTTTATTTATATAAGCTAATGTTTTAGCTGCTTCTACTCCAATTAATAAAGAACCTACTAATCCTGGTCCATAAGTCACAGCAATTCCATCAATGTCTTTTATTTGTAGATTTGCTTTTTGAAAGCATTCTTCAATTACCATACTGATATTTTTAACATGGTGACGACTAGCAATTTCAGGTACTACTCCACCAAAATCTTTATGAATGTCTATTTGTGATAAAACAACAGTTGAAATTTCTTCACATCCATTTTTTACAATAGATGCACTCGTTTCATCACAACTAGTTTCGATTCCTAATATATATATATTTTTCATTTACATCAACTCTTTTTCCATTAAAATTGCATCTACTCCGTGGTAATAACCCTTTCTCATTCCAATTTCTTTCCATCCGTATTTTTGATACAAATGAATTGCTTTAGTATTCGTTACTTTTACTTCTAAAGTTATACTTTTTACTTGTTTTTCAGCACAGTTATTCATCATACATTCTAATAATTTACTAGCAATTTTCTGATTTTGAAATTTTTCTAATACATTAATATTAATTAATTCTGCTCGTTCATACATTACAAAATAATTAATAAAAGCAACAGGATTATTGTCAACTAGATAAATAAAATAGTTTGTAAAAGGATTTTCATCAATATCTTTTCTTACATCTTCTGCTATTAACACATTTGTAAATAATATTTCCAGCATTTCTATGTACGGAGATGATTTTTCTAATTTTACTATCATATCTATTATATTAATTCTAAATTTTGTTTTTCCTCAGCTTCTGTTTGCTTTAAATAGATTGGATTAACAGCATGTGGATTGATGTCTTCTTTATTTTCAAATGTATTTACAATTTTTTCTATATCTGGATTATATTCTTCGATATCTAATCCTGAAAAATCCTGGTTACTTATATAATTAAAACTATCTATTAAGTGATCAGATGCTATTTTTAGGGATTCTAATGTTATATATTGTGGTTTTAAAATAGGAACCATCTCTTTATCATAAATAGCGCCATATATATATCCTCTTCTGGCATCTATCATAGGTATTTTAAAATGTGTATCTCTTTTACTAGAAATTGCCATTGCCTCTAAGCTTGTAATTGTAGTTATTTTTTTATTTCCTGTATATGCGTATATTTTAGCTATTGTAACTCCAACTCTAATTCCTGTAAAAGAACCTGGTCCATTTACTACTATTATTTTATCTATATCCTGAGGTTCCAAGTGATTATTCTTTAGTAATTGATCAATTTTTGTTAAAGCAAAACTAGATAGATTGGTACCTAAATTTTCTTTTATTTCAGCTAATAATTTTCTTTCTATTACTAAGCCAATATATAGATAACTAGTTGTTGTATCTATATATAAAATTTTCATAAGACTGCCTCACATAAATCTTCATAATTCTGGCCATATGGTGTAATTAAGATAATGCGTGTATCTTCATCATCTTCTGATATTTTTATTTTTATTTCTAATCTTTCTTCTGGAAGATAATCTTTAATCATATCTGACCATTCTATAATAACAATACCATTTTTATGATAATATTCTTCTATTCCTAAATCTTCTACTTTGCCATCTAGACGATAAACGTCCATATGATATAAGTTAGCTTCTCCTGAGGTGTATTCTTTGATAATTGTAAAAGTTGGAGATGTTACTGCCTCTTCTATTCCTAATGATGCGGCAAATCCTTTGGTAAAAACTGTTTTTCCGCTTCCCAAATCTCCTTCTAGACAAATTACCATATTAGGAAATTTTTCTGATTCAATATTTTGTGCAAGTTCAATTGTATCTTGCTCACTTCTACTTGTTATTTTGTATGTCATATCTATCACCTATTTTATTATAGCAAAAAAAAAATAGATTATACAACCTATTTTTCGGTTCTATAATAAATAGTGTTGGTGAATAAAAATCACTAACACTATTTTTAGTTCATAAAAAAGAGTCATTATCAGA
>CANRKU010000039.1 GCA_947631295.1 uncultured Bacilli bacterium | reverse complement strand
TTTCATATTTTCTAAACGGCAAATGGAATTTAATCTTTCTTTTAAAAAGAAATTGGTTACATTTGTCTATTAAGCATACAACTTTTTCTAACTTATATTATGATTTTACTACTTTTTGAGAAAAAAAACAACTTTTTGAGAATATAAAAACGTCCAAAACTGGACGTTTGTGTTATTATTAATAATATTTTTGAAATATAGAATTTACTTTTTCAATTTACCTAAAAATAAAAGATAAAAAAATTGCCTACATTTACTTGACACATACCAAATCAAATTTATTGGATTTTATTGAGAAAAATGTCGATTTATGATATAAAATATAGTAGAAATTTTATAAGTATTATGAGGTGTTTTGCAAATGCAGGAATTAATAAAAGAAATAGAACAATTTAATAAAGAAAGAGACTGGGATTAGTTTTATTCACCTGAGAATTTAGCAAAATCTATCTCTATTGAGGCTGGAGAATTATTAGAATGTTTTCAGTGGAATTGTGACTATAATAAAGACGAAGTTGGTGAAGAATTAGCAGATGTATTTACATATTGTATTATGATGGCTGATAAATTAGGAGTAGATCCAAAAGAAATAATAATAAAAAAACTAGATAAAACGAGAGGGAAATATCCAGTAGATAAAGCTAAAGGCGTAAGCACAAATATAATAAATTATAAATATATGAGGAGCAAATATGAAAGATACTTTTTTGTCTAATGAAAATAATAGTTTTTTAAATAAAATAATAGAAAATTTTAAAAAATGTAATTCTTTTACTTTATCAGTAAGTTTTATAAAAAAAGCTGGACTTAATTTAATTGAAAGATATATTGAAGAGGCTCTAGAAAGAGGAGTAAAAGGAAGAATAATAACTTCAACATATCAAAATTTTACTGATATTTTGAGCCTTGAAACCTTTTTAAATTGGCAAAAAAAATTCGAAAATTTTCAATGTCATTTAGATTATGAATGTTTTGGAGAAAATGGATATCATTCAAAGGGATATTTATTTGAATACGAAGATTCACTAGAAATAGTAATAGGTTCTTCAAATATTACTAGATTTGCTTTATTAAAAAACATAGAGTGGAATATTTCCTTATATAGTAAAGATAAGATAGAAACATATACCTCAGCAGTAAAAGAGTTTAATAGATTATGGGAAAAGACTCTAGAGCTAGATAGTAATTTAGTTGAAAAATATAGGCTTCAGCTTGATTACGCAATTGAAAAATGGGATATGGATTACGTAGATGTACATGATACTATAGTAAATCCTAATTCAATGCAAAGAAAAGCACTAAAAGAGTTAAGAAGATATAGAGATGCTGGAGTTAAGAAAGCTTTAATAATAAGTGCTACAGGTTCAGGAAAAACATATTTAGCTGCATTTGATGCGAGAAATTTTGGAGCTAAAAGATTATTATATGTTGTTCATAGAGAAACAATTTTAAGAGAGGCAAAAGAGTCATTTTTGAAAGTTTTTGGAGCAGAAAGGACATATGGATTTTATACTGGTAGTGAAAAAGGATTAGGTACAGATTTTGTTTTTGCAACAAGTACAATGCTTGCAAAACATATTGATGAATTTGATAGTAGAGAATTTGATTATATTATTTATGATGAGGTTCATCATATTGTTGCAGATACTGGAAAGAAAATATTTGAACATTTTAAACCAGATTTTTTATTAGGTTTAACAGCAACACCAGAAAGAATGGATAATCAAGATGTGTTTGGATTATTTGATCAAAATGTTCCATTCGAATTAAGATTAAGAGATGCTATTAATAATGATTTAGTTGTCCCATTTCATTATTATGGTATAAGAGATAAATTAGTAGATTATCATTCTAAAGATAAAATGGTAATTGCCAATTCTATTGCACAACAAATAAATATTGATTTTATTAAAGAGCAGATTGAAAAACATAGAAAAGCAGATGAAAAATTGAAATGTATTGCCTTTTGTACAAACATTCAAAGTTGCAAATTGATGGCAGAAAGATTACTTGAAGAAGGATATAATACAATTGCATTAACTGGGGTAAATGATACAGGTGTTAGGATTAGAGCATTTAAAGATTTACAAAGTAATGACAATCCGTTAGAAATTATATGCACAGTTGATATATTAAATGAGGGGGTAGATATTCCTCAAATTAATATGGTTTTATTTTTAAGACCTACAGAGTCACAAACAATTTTTATACAACAATTAGGACGTGGATTAAGAAAATATCCAGGAAAAGATTATGTAACTGTATTAGATTTTATTGGTAATAATTATGACAGAGCTGTTCAAATGGCTTTAGCATTGGGTACTTTAGGAAAAACAACTTATATGGAAAAGGCTTATTTAAAAAAGATGGTCATGACAAATTTTGAATCACTAGATATTCCAGGAGTACTAATTGATATTGATGATTTATCAAAAGAAGAAATTATTAATTATATTGATAAAACTAATTTTAATACCAAAGCTTTTTTAGAAAAAGATTATCAAAATTTTAAGTCATATATAAATAATGGATCATATCCAACTCATTTGGATTTCCTAAATTCAGATGTAGCTCCTGATTTTATAAGAATTATAAAATCAAAAATAGATGGAAAGAAAAATATGTCTTATTATAATTTTTTAAGGAAGATAGAAGAGGAGACTATACCTATATTAAGTGATAAAGAGGTGGATTTGATTAACAAAATTGAAGATTTATTACCAATAGCAAGATTAGATGAATATTTAATAATAAAACAATTAATAGAAGATAAGGTAATAGATTTAAAGAGAATTGAAGGGAAAAATGAACATATAAATGAAAATTCATTGAAAAATGCATATGAGAATTTAAAGACTTTAAAGATAGTAGAAAACAGAGATTATGATTTATCTAACATAACTAATAATGATTTTGCTGACTATTTAAAAGATACAATTAATTATGGAATAATTAGATATAATCGTGAATTTGGAGAATTTGAAGGGGATTTTAAACGATATAGTAATTATTATAAAGAACAAGCTTCAAGAATTATGCTTAAAAATGGTACTTTACAAAAAGGAACATATTATGAAAATGATGTAGCTTACATATTTGCTGGTATAAAGAAAGATGAAGTTGGAAAATTAAATTACCAAGATAAATTTATAAGTGATAAAGTATTCCAATGGGAAAGTATTGCAGATATTTCTGAAAAAGAGAAAGAACATTTAAGAAATTCAAAAAAAGTTCATTTATTCATTAGAAAAATGGAGAATGAGGATCAAGTTACTTTACCATATACTTATTTTGGACTAGGTATATTTACAAATGAGAGACCTTGGTATACAGAAGAAGATGGAAAGAGACATCCTACACTATTATTTGATATTATATTGGATAATGAAGTGCCAGAAGACTATTGGGTTGATTTTGAAATACCTGGAAAGGAGATAACGAATGATTAATGTGGTTGCTGCAGTTATAATGGACGATAATAATAGAATATTAATAACACAAAGAAATTTAAAGAAATCGCAGGGGGGTCTATGGGAGTTTCCAGGTGGTAAAATTGAAAATGGAGAAACAAGAGAGGAAGCTATTATAAGAGAAATAAAAGAAGAGTTAGATGTTAATATAAAAGCAGATCAGTACATTGATGAAAAAGTATTTAATTATCCAGAAAAAGATATAAACTTAATAGCTATAAAATGTAGTATTATAAACGGAAAAATATTATTAAAAGAACATGAAGATGCAAAATGG
>CANRKU010000038.1 GCA_947631295.1 uncultured Bacilli bacterium | reverse complement strand
ATGCAACTATTTATATTTTTTGAGTTAAATGCAATCTTTTATAATAAGTGGGTTGCATTTAGAAAAAAATTTGAGGTTAGTAAAAATAATAATGAAAAATTCAAAAAAATATGTCAAAATGCTTGCAAAGAGAATAAAAATATAGTAGAATGAAAATGTTCATTGATAAATGGGCTTGTAGCTCAGGTGGTTAGAGCGCACGCCTGATAAGCGTGAGGTCGATGGTTCAAGTCCATTCAGGCCCACCATTTAATATGAATAGTAAAGATATCAATACTTGATATCTTTTTCTTTACATTTTAAAATGTTCCCTATATAATAAGAAAATATGTAGGAGAAGTAGTATGGAAAATGTTAAAATATTAAGAGATAAAATTGAAATTGGTGAATTATTAGAAAATTATAGCCAGAAAGATGTAAAAATTTCATTCATTCGTAAATATTATAATCAATCACTATTTGGTAATCAAATAAATTTAAATGAATTTAATGAAATTGTTAATGAATTTTTACTTACAGCCTTATTTCAAATGAACTCTATTGATATGAATACTGTAATTTATAATTTAAAGAATCTAACAATAAGAAAATATCCAATTAGCTACTTTGAAAATCAGAAAATAGAACATTACTATCCATATCCTAATATTATTGATATATGTGATAGTAATTATCATCAAATAGATATGATTCATTCCTTATTGCATATGTCCTCTCGCTATTTGGATGAAGAAGAATTACATTTGGGCTTTTCCTTTTTAGTAAAAGAAAATAATAACTATCAAGAATGGGGTAGAGGATTTAATGAGGGCTATGTAGCGATTCTTGAAAAAAAATATTTTCCTAAATATACATATATAAAAAGATATGCTCTTCAACAAAGGGTAATGAATGTAATTGAATATGTAATAGGACAAGAAAAAGTAGAAAAATATTTTTTTGAAGCGAATATGTCTGATTTAATCAAAGACTTAGAACTGTATCTTCCAAGAGAAAGAGTGATTCAATTAATTAGAAATCTCGATTTTATTACAGAAAATAATAATCTAAAAAATTGTTTTTTAAAATCAGAATTAAACAAAAAAGTAAAGGAAATCAATACAATACTAAGAGAAATAGCTTTTGGATACTTTGATAGATTGGAACAAATAGACCCTAAATTAGTGGATATTATTGAAAATAATCAATTAAAATACTATGTATATTTAGATAAAAAATATCCCATTTTACAAAAAAAGCACCAGTATCAAATATAAAACCTACATAAAAATTATTACTTGACATATATTAATAATAGAAATATAATTTATTTAACAACTTTGAAAAAGAGGAGTAATGTTGAATCTTTTTATAAAGCGAGTTAGGTATGGTGAAAGCTAACATAAAAAATCAATATGAAAAACACTTTGGAGTTGCTTATGCGAAAAAGATGATAAGTAGTGTAAGCCGGTAAGTAACCGTTATCGTATTACTAGATTTTGTTAGAAATCGAAAGGGATCATAAATAAAAGAACATAAAAATGTTTATGATAAATTGGGTGGCACCGCGGAAGACTAGTTTCGTCCCATACGTATCTTTATGCGTGTGGATGCGAACTAGTCTTTTTATATACTTAGAAAAGAGGGATTATATGAGCGCGGTTAGTTTACCTGTGGGAACAGTAGATTATTTACAATTATTTAGTACAGTGAAGTTAAGTAGTAGACAGGAAATGGAGGAAAAAATAAAAAAATATCAGTTGGGGCAGCAATTTTGCGAATATTTAAAAGAACAAGAAATTTCTTATGCTTGGTGCATAAGACATCCTGAGGTTTGTGGATGCGAAGAATCTAGAGATTACTATAAAAGATATCAAGAATATTTAGGAGATGATTATAGTATTTGTAAACATTTATTAGTTCATGAAAGAAAAGGCGAAAAAAGAGTTTTTTTAATCATTGTGGATGATTCTAAAAATGTTGATTTGCAAAAATTAAAAATAGAACTAAAATGTAGTAAATTAGAATTTGTTAGTATGGAAGAAATGCAAGAGTTACTACATACAGTGCCAGGAAACGTATCATTATTCAATATGAAATTTGATATTCAACGTAAAGTAAATCTTATTATAGATAAAGAACTATTTGATAAATCATTACTTGCTTTTCATCCATTATATAACGGCATGAGCTTATTCTTAACACCAGAAAATACTATAAAATATTTAAACATGATTCATAGACAGGCTAGCTTTTTAGAAATTCCTGTTAAGAAAAAAGAATTGCTATTAGAAAAAGTAATATAATATGCTATACTATACTATAAAAGAAAAGAGGTAATCATGGAAAGAGAAATAAAAGTAGGAAAAATATATAGACATTTTAAAGGTCATGTCTATAAAGTAATTGCAATAGCATATGATTCAGAAAATTATCAAGAAGAAAACCCAGAGGTATCAAAAATGGTTGTATATCAAGATATTCACGATGAAAAGAATTGTTGGGTTAGACCATATCAAATGTTCAATTCACTAGTTGATAAAGAAAAATATCCAGAAATAAAACAAGAGTATCGTTTTGAGGAAATGGTAAAATAAGAAAGAAAAGAGGTAATAGTCATGGATTTAAGAGAAATTTATCAAAATATAGAAAAATATTTGAATCAGGAAATTACAGTAAAAGGATGGATTAGAAGACACCGTAAACAAAAAGAATTTGGATTTATTGATTTTTCAGATGGAACTTGTTTTAAGCATATGCAAGTAGTTTATGATAAAGAAACTAAGGATTTTAATAAAATAGATGCCTTAAAACATGGTAGTGCTATTTGTGTTATAGGAACGTTAATAAAATCAGAGGGTGCTGGTCAAGATTATGAAATTAAAGCAAAATCTATAACTTTAGAAGGAGATTGTAGCGATGATTATCCACTACAGCCAAAACAACATTCACGTGAATTTTTAAGAGAAATCGGATATCTTAGACCAAGAGCAAATTTATTTCAAGCTGTATTTAGAGTAAGAAGCATTGCTGCTATGGCCATTCATACTTATTTTCAAGAAAAAGGATATGTATATCTTCATGCACCACTAATTACGGCAAGTGATTGTGAAGGAGCAGGAGAGATGTTTCAAGTTACTACCCTTGATTTAGATCGTGTTGCTAGTAGTGGAAAAGTAGATTATAGTAAAGATTTCTTTGGAAAACATGCAGCTTTAACTGTATCTGGACAGCTTCAAGGGGAAACTTTTGCGATGGCCTTTAAAAATATTTATACATTTGGTCCGACTTTTCGAGCTGAAAATTCTAATACTAAAACACATGCAAGTGAATTTTGGATGATTGAACCAGAAATGGCTTTCTGTGATTTACAAGGCTTAATGGATATTGAAGAAGATATGCTTAAGTTTGTTGTAAGATATGTATTAGATCATGCAAAAGATGAAATGGAATTTTTTGATAAGTTTGTAGAAAATGGGCTTTTAGAAAAATTAAATAAATTGGTAAATAGTAAATTTACTAGAATTAGTCATGAAGATGTAATTACAATCTTGAAAAAAGCAGATATGAAGTGGGAATTTCAACCAGAATATGGAGAAGATATTGCCAAGGAACATGAAAAATATATTACAGAATATTTTGATGGTCCAGTATTTATCACAGATTGGCCAAAAGATATTAAAGCTTTCTATATGAAACAAAATCCGGATGGAAAAACAGTAGCTGCAGTAGATTTAGAGGTTCCCGGTGCTGGAGAACTAATGGGTGGATCTCAAAGAGAAGAAGATTATGATAAACTAATTTCTAGAATGAAAGAAATGAAAGTACCTACGGAAGACATGCAATGGTATTTAAATCTAAGAAGATTTGGTGGATGTGTTCACAGTGGATTTGGTATGGGATTTGAAAGATTATTAATCTATCTAACTGGAGTTGAAAATATTCGTGATGTTATTCCTTATCCTAGAACACCTGGAAATTGTGAATTTTAAAAATAGACGGATAGTAGGGGGAAATCTTTAATGGAATAATAAAAGATTCCCTCTCTATAAATCTTAGAATATTTTTAACATAGATAAGATAATTTTGCTCAAATTTAAAAGTAAACGCAACTTTTTAAAGTTAAATGCAACTTAAAGTATGATGACAAGTTAGTAACAAATA
>CANRKU010000037.1 GCA_947631295.1 uncultured Bacilli bacterium | reverse complement strand
TTCTAGACTTAAAATTATTTTGATTATAAAACTTATTTTTTAGGTTTAAAATCTCCACACTTATTCTACACTAACAAGCCTAAAAATCAAAAAAAATAGAGAAAATTCTATTTTTTTCTCTATTTTTCTATTTTTAATGCTAGTTCTTCTAACTGTTTTTCATCTACACTATTTGGACATTCACTCATTAAATCAGATGCACTTGCAGTTTTTGGAAAAGCAATTACATCACGAATATTTTCTGTATTTGTAAGAAGCATCGTTAGTCTATCCAATCCTAAAGCTAAACCTCCATGTGGTGGAGTTCCATAATCAAATGCCTCTAGGAAAAAGCCAAATTTTTCTTTTGCTTGTTCTTTGGTAAAACCAAGAGCCTCAAACATTTTAGCTTGTACTTCATGATTATGAATACGAATACTTCCACCACCTGCTTCATATCCATTAATCACAATATCATAAGCTTTTGAATAGCAGTGACCTGGATCTGTTAATAATTTGTCAATATCATTATCTTTCGGAGCAGTAAATGGATGATGACATGCAACATATCTATTTTCTTGTTCACTATATTCAAAAGAAGGAAAATCAACAACCCATAATAATTTATAATCATCTGCTTTTACCAATTCTAAATCATGACCTAATTTGCATCTTAAAGCACCTAGTGAGGTTTTTACAATATCATATTTATCAGCGACAATTAATATTAAGTCATTTTCTTCTATATTTAATTTTTCTTTTAAAGACATTAATTCATGATCACTTACTACTTTTCGAATACTACCTGAAAAATCATTTTCCTGATACTTAAGCCAAGCAAGACCACTTGCTCTATAAGTTTTAACATAATCGGTTAATTTATCAATTTCTTTTCTAGAATAATCATTTGCTTTTTCTTTTACTACTAAACAGTTGATAACACCTTTATTATCTAATACATTTTGAAAAACACTAAATTCTGTATTTTGAAAAATATCCGTAATATCTTTAATTTTCATATCAAAACGTAAATCTGGTTTATCACTACCATAATCACGGATGGCATCATCATATTTCATTTTCATTAGGGGAAGTTTGATATCAATTCCTCTTACTTCGTGAAAGACATGACTTACTAATTTTTCAGTAAGATCCATTACATCATCTTCTTCTACAAAACTCATTTCTAAATCAATTTGTGTAAATTCAGGTTGACGGTCTGCCCTTAAATCTTCATCTCGAAAACATTTCGCAATTTGAAAATATTTTTCTATTCCCCCAATCATTAATAATTGTTTAAATATTTGAGGTGATTGTGGTAATGCATAAAATTTTCCTTTATTGACACGAGATGGTACTAAATAATCTCTTGCTCCTTCTGGTGTAGATTTACATAGCACAGGTGTTTCCACTTCAATAAAACCTTGATTAGATAAAAAATTTCTAACTGCCATCGTAATTTTACTACGAGTGATTAATTTATCTTTTAGTTCCTCTCTTCGTAAATCTAAATAGCGGTATTTTAATCTAGTATCTTCTAAAGCTGTTGTAGTATCTGTAATTTCAAATGGTAAATCATTTGCCATATTGATAAGCTCTAAATCTGATACAATCGCTTCAATTTCTCCAGTTGGAATTTTTAGATTTTTACTTTCTCTTTCAACAATACTACCAATTGCATGAATTACAGATTCACTTTTCAAACTACATGCTAAATCATAATCTTTTTGTTCTGGTCTTACTACTAATTGAATAATTCCACTACGGTCCCTTAAGTCAATAAATACTAATCCACCAAGATTTCTCTTCTTTGCTACCCAACCATATAATTCAATAGTCTCTCCAATATTTTTACTATTAAAATCTGTATTATTATATTTTTTCATATCTTCCACTTCTTTCTAAAATTCAATGCTATCTTCGTCGTGACAATGACAATTTCCATTGCATTCATGATCAGAGTGATCACATCCACAATCGCATTCTTCTTCTAAGGATAACTTCTCATCCAAATAATACATTAAGTAATCTAACTCTACTGTTTCTTCTTCCTTCGTAGTATTATCTTTTACTTTAATTTCATTATTTTTTAAATCTTCGTCATTTAAAATGATTAAAAATTTACTATTTAGGCGATCTGCTTGTTTAAATTGAGCCTTTAATCCTCTGCCTGTATATTCGGTATCTACTTTAAATCCATTCATACGAAGCTCTTGCACTAAGGTTGTTGCATAATCTTTTTCCGTATCGGATACATACATCACAAAGACATCCATACTATGGTCAATTGGAAGTTTAATATCTTCTTTTTCAATTGCTAACATAAGTCTTCCTAACCCCATAGCAAATCCCATTCCTGGTATTTCTGGTCCACCTAATTCTTTTACTAAAGAATTGTATCTTCCACCTGCACCTAATACATTTTGACTACCAAAATCTTCTACCATAGCTTCTATTTCAAAAACAGTATGATCATAATAATCAAGTCCACGTACAATTTTTGGATTAACTACATAGTCAATATCTAATAAACTCAAATATTTTTGTACTTGCTCAAATCTTTTTTTACTTTCATCATTTAAATAATCGGTAATTTTAGGGGCCTTTTTCATAATCTCACTATCACAGTCAACTTTACAATCTAAAATACGAAGGGGATTTTTTTCTAAACGATTTTTACAGTCTTCACACATTTCATCGATATGTGGAGTAAAGTATTCTACTAAAGCTTTACGATAATGATCACGAGATTCTTTATCTCCTAGTGAATTAATATTTACTTTAATTCCCTGTAGTCCAATTAGTTTATATATATTAACAGCAATAGAGATTACTTCAGCATCTATCATCGGATCATCAGAACCTAATACTTCTATTCCAAATTGTGTTAATTCACGATCTCTACCTGACTGTGGTCTTTCATAGCGATACATAGTACCATTATAATAAAGTTTTACTGGTTGACTAGCTTCTCCATACATTTTATTTTCAATATAGCTTCTAACAACACCTGCTGTTCCTTCTGGACGAAGTGTCATTTTGCGATCTCCACGATCTATAAAATCATAGGTCTCTTTCGTAACAATATCACTAGATTCTCCTACTCCTCTATGAAATAATTCTGTTGATTCAAAGATAGGAGTACGAATAAATTGGTAGTTATATCGTTCACATACAGCATCAATTAAATTGTTTACATATTTCCATTTTTTTGCTTCTATTCCATAAATATCATGGCATCCTTTTGGTTTTGTTATCACATTACATTCCTTCTTTCTTTTCTTTCTTTATAAGGATACATTGTTAATAGTTGTTGTTTGGTTACTCCAAATTGTTTGGTAAATTGCTTATTATCATAATACAACATTCTATAATTTTCTATATCAATTATTTTTCCTCGATTTATGAAAAATTCATATCTTGCATAGGTTAAATCTACACTCTGCATTAATTGTTTCGTATCTTCTGTTATAATACAATCTAAGTTAATTTCCTTTAAATATTCTATCTTTTGTTTAATATTATCAATACCATAACTATATAATGCTGGAAGAAGCTTAGTCATCTTGATGATTTCTTCTTTGGTGTAGCCTAACTCGATTAGATCATCTATCTTTTGCTTGATGTTATCAATACTATAACCGTATAATGCTGGCAGTTGTTTAGTCATTTTGATTACGTCTTCTTTGGTGTAACCTAACTTTATCAGATCATCTATTTTTTGTTTGATGTTATCAATACTTAAACTATATAATGCGGGGAGAAGCTTAGTCATCTTGATTACTTCTTCTTTGGTGTAGCCTAACTTGATTAGATCATCTACTTTTTGTTTGATGTTATCAATACTATAGCTATATAATGCTGGAAAAAGTTTGTTCATCTTGATTATTTCTTCTTTAGTGTAACCATTTTCTAAAAACAATTTATTATTTTCTTTACAATGATCTAGTAAAGTATCTTCCAACATATTGCAGATTGGATATGTTTCTAATATAATGGTGATGTTTTCATCACTAAATCCAAATTCTTTTAAATATTTTCTTACCTCTTTCATTTCATACCTCGTAGAAAAAAGAAATTTCCCATTATAATACTTTTAATAGAATCAATATCACATTCCACTGGCTTTAGTAAAGAGATATTTTTCTTTAGATCTTCTGGATAAATATCATTTATAAATTCTTTACTAGTGTTTAATTTATGTTCTGTTAATCCTAATTCTAATAAAGTATCTATCACATTACATTTCTTCTTTCTTTTCTTTTTTTTCTTTCTTTATAAGGATACATTGTTAATAGTTGTTGTTTGGTTACTCCAAATTGTTTGGTAAATTGTTTGTTATTGTAATATAACATTCTATAATTTTCTATATCAATTATTTTTCCTCGATTTATGAAAAATTCATATCTTGCATAGGTTAAATCTACACTCTGCATTAATTTCTTAGTATCTTCTGTTATAATAAAATCTAAATGGATTTCCCTTAAATATTCTGTCTTTTGTTTGATGTTATCAATACTTAAACTATATAATGATGGGAGAAGCTTAGTCATTTTGATTACTTCTTCTTTGGTGTAGCCTAACTTGATTAGATCATCTATCTTTTGTTTGATATTATCAATACTATAACCATACAATGCTGGGAGAATTTTAGTCATCTTGATTACTTCTTCTTTGGTGTAGCCTAACTTGATTAGATCATCTATCTTTTGTTTGATATTATCAATACTATAACC
>CANRKU010000036.1 GCA_947631295.1 uncultured Bacilli bacterium | reverse complement strand
AATAAAAATAATCTACCAAATTCTGATAAATTCACATTAGGTATTAACTCTTCTATTAAATATATTAGCAAAAAGAAACTTGCTACAACATAACATATTACGGAAAAAATTTTCTTTCCCATCCTCTTCTTTCCTTTCTAATATAAACTACTATGATTATTTTGATTAGACAAACGAAAAATCCTAAATTTTTTTTTGATTTTACCTAGTTGTATTTCTAATTTTTATTCACTCTCCATTCATTACTATCAATACGATATTTACAATATTCCCCACTTGGTGAAATTTCATATCCATCTTCGCCAATGATATAATATCCTTCTTCATTTTTGATGCACTCTTCTAAATCTTCTATAAATCCAAAATTCATACCAGTTTTATCATATACCTCTTTATTAACCTCTTGACAGTTATTACTATCATGAATATCACAAAGATAATAGTTGTCATAAGAATCTACATTTAATTCTACATGTTTCGTAGCTTCATCACATCTATTTATAAAAGTAGTTACTGATTTCTTACAGTATTTTTTTCCGCATTCTACAGTGTCTATGGAATACTGTTCTTGAGTTGCGCCTTCACTATAAAATAATTTACTTTCAATAGAAGATGGATTTAATAAATTTAAATCAGTTAATTTAAACTGAGCATAATCACAACCCTTAAAAGTGTCAAAAAAAGTATTTTGGGATATTTGATTCTCAGAACTTAGTATTTCATACTCTCTATTATTAATATAAATATTTCTAATGGGATCATTAAAAAATCCTAATTCAATTTGACCTTTTGTTTCAATTTTAAATTTATGAAATATTCTTTCTATAGCTGATAAATTATCAAAAACACCAGCAAATTTTGTTAAGTAGGACTGAAAATCACCAGATGTAATTACAAACCCTAATAAAATATCATCTTTAATATGACATTCCAACTCTTCATTCATAATACTACATTCATAATATTTTCCATAATCCTTATCTTTTTTCAATTCACTCCAAA
Source organism: uncultured Bacilli bacterium (assembly GCA_947631295.1). GTDB lineage: Bacteria > Bacillota_I > Bacilli_A > RF39 > UBA660 > Alloscybalousia. Next base: position 5,754 of record CANRKU010000036.1, on the reverse strand, counting down.
GTTTATTATTATAATCAATAACAGAATCTGATTGGCTAGGAAATACATCAGTATCAGTTATCACATGATTTAATAAGTCTTTTTCTGTATCTTGATCAATTATTTCGGTAGTTACATAATCCAATTTAATTGGAAGATTTTCCCCATTTCTATATTTTATTTTCACTCCATTATCAGTATTGAATCCTTTTTCTTGAGCTACATTGTATATTTTTTCAATACTTTCTTCTAAATTTTCTCCTACTACATCTAAATCATTTGATATTTCTAGGCAATCTTGATTCAAACATGCAACATGATTCACGGTATTATTTTTTAATGTTAAAACTAATTCAGGATTAATTTCTATAAAAACATAGGTGATTTTTTCTTTTTGTATTTCTTGTATTTTGTGAATTATTTTTTGATCATTCCTATATGCTATTTCTTTTAGAACGAAATTTCTAATAAATATAATACCGATAATAATACCCAATAGTAATAAAATAATTTTTAATTTTTTATGCTTACTATTTTTTAAGGAAGCATTGTTACTTTTTATTTTTTTTAACATTGTACCTACTCCATTTCATACAACTACATACCAAGTTCTTCTAACATTTCATATTGTCTTTCTACAGCATCTTTTGCTCCGATACGATGTACTTCTAAATTATCAATCATAGATGTTGGTTTCATTAAATTCACCTTTTGCAATTGTATTCTATAAGTACCATCCATAATCTGACACTTACCATCTCTGTAATCTAAAATACCCATATCACAAATTTCAGGAGCTAAAGTTTCTATAATTTCTGAACTTAAAACATTTTGATAAGGAACTCCATTATCTGTAAATAAAGGAACATAATAAAATTCAATATCATTCACATAAACATGATAATTTCTAACATCAAAATTAAATTTTTTTAATGTATTTAGTACTTTCATTGCTGTTTTCTTAAATAAATTTTGAAGCAAAACAAATTCTTCATAAGTATCCCAATCAAAATCACTATCACTATGAATACCAGTTTCCAATATAATGTGACATTCTAGTTCTTGATTATCATCCATACTACAAGTATAGACATCATCATAATCTTTATCTTTCTTTAATTCTTCCCATAGTTTACTATAATAATTCTGATTATCGATATTTTGAATATCTTGGTTATTTTTAACAGTATTTAATAATTCTTTTTCTTGTTTGCTATCAATATATTCTACTGTTATGTAATTTTTCTTTTCAACATCTAAAATTTCGGTAGATCTAACGGTTACACCATTTGAAATATCATAACCATTTTCTTTCGATACACGATAAATAGTTTCAAGACTTTCATTTAAGTTTTTACCCTTAAGGTCTAAATTATTATATAGATTCATACAATCATCATTTAAACAAGCAATATCACGAATTTCATTATTTTTTATGGTCATAACTAATGATGGATTTATGTCTACAAATACATAGGATATTTTTTCTTGATTCATTTGATTAATTGTCTTATTTATTTTTTTAGTATTGATTTCATCTAATTTATAAGTAATAAATTGATAACACATGAATAACACTATGAACCCTAAAATTCCTAATAGTAATTTCCTAATAACATGTTTTTTCTTCTTAAATTTTATTACCAATAAACCATACTTATCAATATCTTTCTTTTCAAAATTTTTTATTACATCTGAATCAAAAGGGTTTCCAAATACTTTTTTATTATTATCTTGTTGGAAATCTTCTAATGTATCATAAATATATATTTTTTTTACTTTCTTTTTTATCTTTTTTTTACCACTTGTTAATAGAATTTTATCTTTGATGCAAATTGTTCTATTTTCCTCATTATTTAATTTTAAAATAGCTCGTTGTTTACCTTTCTTTACACTCTTATATTCCTTTTCTCCTAATGTCACTTTATGAATACCCATCCTATCACATCCTTTACTACTTTTTCTCATTATAACATAAAAAAGCAAATCATACATACATATAGACTTGCTTATATAAACTTTTTCATTTTTAATAAGATACTGTTTTCAATATTTCCATTCCTATTTTTGATAGCTGTTCAGTTAATCCAAAATTCCAAGAAAATAAATTTTCATTAGAAATACTAATAAATTCCCAATCAGATCCACCATTATAATATCCCACCGTTGCTTCTACCCCATTATTTAGCTTTAATTTTTCTGTTGTTAAAAAAGTACCGCATACCCCTATAGGCTCTTTTGTTTTTATTAAACTCATATAAACATCTTTTTGATTTTTATCAGGATATAGATAAACTTCATTTAATACATTATTAGACACAGTGGAAATTGTTTCATATTCCCAACTACTAGGAATTTTAAAAGAAATCGTTTTTTCTGAATTGAGATACACTGTCTTTTCTAAAGTGATGTTTTCACTATTTTTAGAATTCGAAACAGATTCATGGTGGTGAACCAATGTAATAGTACTTAAACTAATTCCTATAACGATAATACCGATACCAAATATAAGTGGTATCTTTTTTCTTAAATTCATACTACTTTCTCCTTTTCTTTATTTTAGATACAATAACAATCATTATGTGTAATTATATTATAATATGTATTTAGGATAGAAAACAAGTATGAATATTATTCATTTAGTAATTTTTTTAACTCCTAGTCTAATCGATAAATAGCTTTAAAAAACATAATTTCTGTAATTTTCATATACTCAAATAGAAAAATATCTTCTACTAACATTTTACTCATTTTTAAATTCAATTTTTCACAAACCATTTTCTTTTAACAATATAGTATCAAAATATTATCACACAAATAATTACTGATAATGTAGCCTTTATGAATTTATAAATAAGCACTATCAGTAATCAAAAAGTCATATAAGATTAATATTTTTCCCTTATAATATTTTTACTACAATAATAAGTAATTAAGAAATATCCACCATAGATAATAACAATGAATATAGCTGTTGTAATGATAGATGGTAATAATTGTTCATTACCAAATATTTCTAATATTTTAACAGCAAACATTATACCAAAGATAGAATGAATCAAAGCAAGTATTAAAGGTAACATAAAGAATATAGCTATTTGTCTAAATAATGCCTTATGAATCATTTTCTCATCTGTACCAATTTTTCTTAACATTTTAAATCTTTCTTTGTTATCGCTACTTTCAGATAATTCTTTTAACCCTAAAATTGCTGCACTACTAATTAAGAAAATTACCCCTAAATAAAGGCCAATAAATGTAACCATTGCAGATAATCCCGTTGTTGCTTCTTTAATATCAAGTTTCGTTGAACCACTTGGCAGTAAATATTCATTTGCTTTAGGATTTTTACCTAGCTCATTTATATTATTTTCTATTTCTATTATTTTTTCTTTATCAGAAGTTTTATAATTACCTATCAAATGATTTTGAACTAAATATTCTTCATCTACAACATTATCAGGTACTAATATAATTCCTGTATTAATATGTTGACTAGACATTTCTAAAAATCCATCTTGGCAAACTTTATATTTAGGTTTTAAAGTATGTCCGAATAAATTAATAACCTCACCATTTTCAAGAGCAATATTTCTAACATTAACCATTGATTTAAAATCAGCAACAATCATATATTCATCATTGTTTAAAGAATATTCTTCAATACCATAAAATCTTGCTACTCTATTATAATCACTAATTTTTATAATAGATTCCATTGTATCATAAGCTAAAAACGGAAGTTGCGTTCTGATACTATCTAATCTTGAACCTAATGTATGATTCAATGTTAAATCTGGTGTTGCATAAGTATTCACTTCTATATAATCTTTCAGATAAGAAATAATATCAAAATCAAATAATTCAAACATTTCTTTGGATGTATAATGAGAATTTTTGATTTGAGTATCATTATATCCATAACGCCTATATTTATCATAATATTTATCCATATTCATATTAGTTGTAAACATAACATCTACTGGAGCAAGTTCTTTAATATTAGCATTCATAGAGTTTTTCATAGTAAGACAAGCAGATAATAAACAGATTGTTATAAATAACATTAAACAAATAATCGTTGTTGAAAAGACGGTTGTATTAATTTTACTTGAAAATTGTCTTAGTGTAAAACTATTTAATCCTCTGTAATAAAATTTTTTGATACTCATTGCTATTCTTAAAATTAATCCTGATAAAGACCAAAATATAAAAAATGTACTTACTGCGCCCATGATAATTGGTTTCATGATATCTGTTACATCTTGTAAAGTTAAAAATTCAACTGTTACCATGTGATATGCTTTTCCAAGTACAATACAAGAAATGATAAAAATAATAATACATACATAAGGATTTTTTAGTTTAATTTTTTCACTTGTTTTTGCACCATTTAATAAATCAATTAACTTACATTTACTCACACTTACAGTATTAAAAATCATGACAAGTAAATACATAATACCAAAATAGATAATAGTTTTAATACAAGAAGATGATGAGAATACAAAAGCAAATTTTGTTAAGTTTGCTTCAAACATATTCGCAACAACCAAACTCATAACCTGTGATAGTAATACTCCAAGCCCTAATCCCACTAAAAGTGAAATAATACCAATAAATAATGTTTCAAAAAATAATATTAGAGATATTTTTCTTTTGCTCATCCCTAAAGTTAAGTAAATTCCAAACTCCTTGTTTCTTCTCTTTATTAAAAATCTCGAAGCATAAATAATTAGAAATCCTAATATAAATGATACAAATACACTTACCCCAGATAACATTGTCATCATAAGATCAATTAATTCTTCTGTTGATTGTGAAACATTCATCATAACTGTTTGGCTATCTAAGGCATTAAAAACATAAAATATTGCTACACCAAGAATAAGTGTAAAAAAGTAGATGGTATAGTCTTTCATACTCTTCTTGATATTTTTTAGCGATAACTTACAAAGCATCATTCAAATCGCCGCCAAGTAAAGTTACAACATCAATAATCTTATCAAAAAATTCTTTACGGGAACCTTTTCCTTTATAAATCTCCTTAAAAATTTTACCATCTTTGATAAAGATTACTCTTCTTGCATAACTGGCTGTGAAAGCATCATGTGTAACCATAAGAATAGTAGCTCCAAGTTCATCTAAATAATTAAATTTTTCTAATAACATTTTAGCTGATTTAGAATCCAATGCTCCCGTTGGCTCATCTGCAAGAATTAATTTAGGATCGGTAACAATAGCCCTTGCACTTGCTACTCTTTGCTTTTGTCCCCCACTCATTTGATAGGGATACTTATTTAGAACATCTTTTATGTCCAATTCTTCAGCAACTTTCTTTATCTTTTGTTCTATGAGAGCTGAACTTTCGTTTTGAATAGATAAAGCAAGAGCAATATTTTCATAAGCAGTTAAAGTATCTAATAAATTAAAATCTTGAAAGATAAAACCTAACTCTTCTCTTCTAAATTTATTAAGCTCATTGCCCCTTAGTTTAGTAATATCAAGCCCTCCAACGAAAATATGCCCCGATGTAACTTTATCAATCGTTGATATACAATTTAAAAGAGTAGTTTTTCCTGAACCAGAGGATCCCATAATAGCAACAAATTCACCTTTTTCTATTTCAAAAGATAAATTATCAATCGCTTTCGTTAAAGAAGAACGACTACCATAGTATTTTTCAATTTTATCAACTTTTAAAATATTTTCCATAAAATTTTTCTCCTTTCGTAAACATAATAATCCAAAAAAACTATTTTGTCGCATCTTTAA
>CANRKU010000035.1 GCA_947631295.1 uncultured Bacilli bacterium | reverse complement strand
CTTCTCTTTTTTGCAAACTGCTCCATTAATATACCAAACTTTTTCTTCGCTGTCAACGCCTTTTTTTACTTTTTTTTTCTTTTTTCGGTATATTTTCATTCCTTCCCTCGGAATGCCCATTTAATATATCATTCTTTTCTCCTTCGGTCAAGATGTTTTAAGAAAAAAATAAAAATTTAGACATAATTTGACAATATCTAAACTTTCATTTTTATATCTTTATATATATGATAATATTTTTTTAAATCTTCATGTTGAAATGGCCATTCCTTATTACGAACCATAGTAATTAAATTACTTAACTCTGCTTTTAAAATCTTATCTAAATCATTTGAATAATGCATTTGATTTTTATGATAATTATACTCACCACGATCAAGTATTTTAAAAGATCCATCAGGAAAAACTCTTAAATCTAGGTCATAATCAATATATTTCACTGCCCCACCATCTAAAACAAAAGGAGAAGCAATATTACAATAATATTGAATTCCATCTTTTTTATACTGACCAATAATATTATACCACTTATCTGTAAAAAAATACATGACAGCAGGTTCTCTAGTTCTCCAGCTTCTTCCATCAGCCTCAATTACCTTAGTTCTGTTATTACCAAAAATAAGACAATTCTCTTTTACATCTAAAAGAATTGCTTCTTCCCATACTTTATATATTTGTTTATTATGTTTATAACAGTGAATTAGGTAATGGTTTCCAATTTTTAATTCATCCATACTAATTCCTCTTTCCTAGCTGTTATTATACTAAATAAATTTAATTTTGTAAAATAAAGTTTTATAGATTCTAATATAACTAATATTTAATATATTACAATTTTGAATGATTGAATGCATATTGTAAAAATTTATCTAATTTTCTATATCAATTTTATAAATTTTAATTTTCTTTACACCATTTATATAATTAAGAGAATCTGTCACTGGTACCTCACCATCATAGTATAATTCGGCATTATTATTTTGTGCAACTTTTTGTGAATAGGTATCTTCTGGTAAAGTAGAAATATATAAAATTTTTTCTGCATTAGATAAATTATTTTGTAATAATTGCTTTAGTAATTCCAATGCCATAGTAGCATAATGATGGTGTCTATATTTTTCATAAATAAAATAATCAACATTCCCACCATATTGAAACTCATCACCCAAATGACAATTGATTTCTCCAACTTTTTCTTTTGTTTCATTTAAAATGACATCAAAGAATAATCTTTTTTGATAATAAATATCTTTCTCACCATAAATATTCTGAAGAGGCCAAGACAACATTAAAATATCATTATAGACTATCGGATAGCATTGTGTCTTATCAACTACTTTACTGGTATCATTTTTAATATCATCTTGAATAGCATTATTAGTCTTATTTACTCTTTGTTTTTTACTAGTAGTTGGATTTTTTTTCCTTTTCATTAAATTTATTAAAAATTCTTTCATAAAATACTCCTTCTAAACATGTCATAATATACTGTAAAAGAGAAAAAGAGAAACTATTAATCTTTAATAGCTTCTTCTAATTCTTCTTTTGTCATCTTAGTATAACCTTTAATACCTTTTTCTTTTGCTATAGCTCTTAATTCAGTTAAAGTAGAATCAGGGCTTTCCTTCTTATCATCATCAGGCATATGTCCTGTTTCTACTAAAGAATCAATTTGTTCTTTAGTAATTGTTTCATATTCTAGTAAAGTATCCGCAATTAATTTTACTAAATCTTGATTTTCTTTTAAGATACGCGTTGCATCTTTATAACATTCATCCATAATTTTGCGAACCTCTTTATCAATTTCATGAGCTATTTCATTAGAAAAATTACGTGTTTTATTATAATCTCTTCCTAAGAAAACGCCGCCTTCTTGCTGTTCTAATTGAACAGGACCTAAATCACTCATTCCATATTCAGTAACCATAGCACGAGCTATTTTAGTAGCTTTTTCAAAATCATTATGAGCACCTGTTGTTACTTCTTTAAAACGAATTTCCTCACTAACTCTACCACCAAGCAATCCTGTAATTCTTTCAAGTAATTCAGTCTTAGTTGCAAGATAAGTTTCTTCTTTTGGCATCATTAGAGTATACCCACCTGCTTGACCTCTTGGAATAATTGTAATTTTTTGAACATCATCAGCATGTGGAAGCTTAATTCCCAAAACTGCATGACCAGCCTCATGATAAGCAACTACTTCTTTTTCATGATCTGTATATTTTCTAGATAATTTAGCAGGTCCTCCAATAACACGATCAGTTGCTTCATCAATTTCACTCATGGTAATAGCATCTTTATTTCTTCTAACTGCTAACAATGCAGCTTCATTTAATAAATTTTCTAATGCTGCTCCACTAAATCCCGGAGTACGTTTTGCTAAGAAATTTAATTTAACACTAGGAGCTAATATTTTATTTCTAGCATGAACTTTTAAAATTTCTTCTCTTTCACGAACATCTGGTAAATCAACAGTTACTTGTCTATCAAATCTTCCTGGACGAAGAAGAGCAGGATCTAATACGTCTGCTCTATTAGTAGCAGCCATAATAATGATACCTTCATTAACACCAAATCCATCCATTTCTGTAAGTAATTGATTTAACGTTTGTTCTCTTTCGTCATGTCCTCCACCTAAACCAGTTCCTCTTTGTCTACCAACAGCATCAATTTCATCAATAAAAATTAAGCAAGGTGCATTATGCTTTGCTTGTTTAAACATATCCCTAACACGACTAGCACCAACACCAACAAATAACTCTACAAAATCAGAACCACTAATGAAATAGAAAGGTACATTAGCTTCCCCAGCAACAGCTTTAGCAAGTAAAGTTTTACCAGTACCTGGAGGACCAACTAATAATACTCCTTTTGGAATTCTAGCACCAAGTTTTGTAAATTTCTTTGGATTTTTCAAGAAATCAATTAATTCACTAACTTCTTCTTTTTCTTCTTTTAATCCAGCAACATCTTTAAATGTTACTTTATTTGTATCATTACTAAGTCTAGCTCTACTCTTACCAAAATCCATAGATTTATTAGCACCACTAACTTGTCTAGTTAAGAAGAAGAAGCCTAAACCAATAATTAAAATCATTGGAAGAACATTGACAACAATTAACCAAAAAGAACTAGATTCTGGATCAGCATTCGTAACCAACTCAAAATCATTATTGCTACCTGCTTCTAAAATATTTTTAATAACAGAATCGGTAAGTGGCACACGAATAAAGAAAGTTTCATTTTCCTGATAAGTATTTAATTTACCAGTAATTTCATAAACAACAGCCCTTTCTTTAGGAGTAATTGCCATCTCCGTAACAGTTCCATTTTCAAGAACTTCTGTAAGTTCATTATACGTTAAGACATTTACTTTTTGATTTAATACATTAAATAAATAGTAAACACCAAAAATAATAAGCACTAAAAATAAATAAGGTAATATTCCTTTTTTAACAGTATTTTTATTCATTTGTCGCATCTCCTTTAATAATATTTAACTATTATATCACATTTTTCCTGTTTTGGTTTATTAAATTTACTCTTTTTTAAACCAGGTATCCATACAACTGTATCTTTGCTATCTACAACAATAGGCCAAAGTTCTCTATCTTTCATAGGAATTTTACTATCAATTAAGATATCTTTCACCTTTTTATGACCATTTGTTCCTTTTAAGGCTATCTTATCTCCATGTTTTCTAGTACGAACATATAGAGGTAAAACAATATCAGAACTAGATAGTCTACAAATATCATTCCCATTTAAGTCAGTAGAATCAATAACTTCTAAATGTTTCCCATTTGGTAAAATAGCATAATCAATTAATTCCATATTATAATTATCATCATTTTCTATATCATGAACAAATTCTAATATATCATAAGATTTTACTACTTTAATATCATTAGGTAAATAAATATATGTATTTTTCTTATTAGAAACAATCATCTTTTTAACTAAATTAATATGCTTATCATTGACCAATATTACATCATCCATATAAACACTTTCTAATAAATTATATAAAACCTTATCCTGCAATAAGGGTTCTAATTCTAAATACTTAGAAATAGATAATTGATTATTCATATAAACTTTAGCAAATGCCTTATTAGCCTGATTATCAATATATTCATCATATTTTTTAATAATTGTACTAAATTTTAAAAACTTTTGATGAACATTCGGATCTTCTTTTTTTAAAAAAGGAAGAACTACTTTACGATAACGATTTCTAGTATATTTATCTTTTTTATTTGATTGATCAAGAACATAAGGTATTTTATTTTTTTGATTATACTCTTCTATTTCTTGTTTAGTTGCATAAACTAAAGGGCGAATAATATGATAATTACCTTTATCTATATCTTGATAAAAACCACCATATCCTTTTAAAGTAGAACCTCTAGTTAAACGCATCAAAATAGTTTCCATCAAATCATCCCCATGATGAGCAGTCATTAAATAGTTAGCATGATATTTTTCAACTAAGGATTCAAAATAATGATAACGAATAGATCTTGCTTCATTATGAAAATTATCATCTCCGTATTTTTCAATTACCATAGACTCAAATAAGATATCATTCTTATGGCACCAATCTTCTAAAAACTCTTTTTCTTGAAAACTTTCCTTTCTTACATTATGATTAACATGACTACATACCAAAGAAATATCTAGTCTTTTACGAATTTCTTTTAGTAAATACAAAAGAGCCATAGAGTCGGGTCCACCAGAAACTCCTACTACAATAATATCCTTTTCTTTTAATAATTTTATCAAATATTCATAAGCCTGTTTCATAGTTAATCACCTGTTTCAAAATGATTCCATAAGTATTTTACCATAACTATCAAAAAACAACTATAGAAAACAAAAAAGAAGTGCCAAATTTACACTTTCTTTATTGATAGTTCGATATTAATCTAATACTATTTATTTAAAATAACAGTATTTAATAAAAAAAGACTACTCATCATCTTCAGGTAATCTTAAAATAATTTCTCCTTCTTTAGAATACATATATTTTTCTCTAGCATATCTTGCTACATAATCAGGATCTTCTAATCGTTCTACATCTACTTTAAGTTGTTCTTCTTTTTCTTTTAAAGCAACAATTTCATCTTCTAATTGTTTCTTTTCTTGGTACTTTTCTGCAATTTGAACCCAATAGTTACCAACAGAAACCACTACAATAGCCAAAATAGTAACGCAAATCGGAATAAATAAAAATAAACGATATTTAACAGTATTTTTTTTCTTTTTTGCTACCATCTCAGCCATCTCCCATTATCATTATAAACACAAAAAGAAGAATTTTCAATCAAATAAAATGACATCCTTTATTTCTTTACATAAAAGATGTCAACTATCTATACTTTTTTAATAAATAATTTCCCAGTAAATATCCTAAAATCAAAGATATTAAAAAATAGATATGAAAGATACCATGATTAATAGTTCTAAGAATTAAAAAATACAACAAACAATTATCAACAACAAATAAAATTGTAATGAAAACTCGATAAAAAAGTTTCCCCATAAAAAAATAGTGATATTGCATTTTTAATAGATAAGAAAACAAAATTCCATATACAAAAGAAATAATTAAAACTTGCAGTTGAATAGATAAATCCATTATTTAAATAACCTACTGATAATATTATTTTCTTTATCCTTTTTATTAGCATCATCTACATAAGAAAAAGATTTTAAAAATCCTTTAATAGAAACATTTCCCTGTAATGTATCCATTTTCAAAAGTTCTAATCCTTCCCCTTTTAATACTAAAAATCCCATTACTGTTTCCATTAAAAATTCTTCATCGTCAAAACTTTCAATTTTTTTAACTCCTGTTACTAAAATATTCTTTCTTTCAAGTATATTAATACTATGATTATAATTATTAATTGTATGATCCTTGTCCATAATATTGCCTCCTAATAAAATATATGAACAAGTTTTTAAAATATGAAAAATTAAAATAATCGGATTTAATTCATTAAGATAACTCCTAACACAATCATCCCAATACTAACTAGAAGATTGATTAAAATTAGAATACCTACTTTAGTAAATCCTTCTTGCTTCGTCTTTTCCTTTATTTTTACTTTCTCATTCTTCTGCTCTAATGATTTATCAATCAAATCTTGTATAGTAAAATAAGGAGAAAAAACAGCAGAATAAGAAAAACCTTCTGGTATAATTAATCCATCTAAAGTAACTAAATTATCTATATATAAACATTCACTAATTACTTCTGGTAAAACTAAACCCTTCGCATTTTCTAAACTGCTTAAAGCTAAATCTCCATTTACTGTTTTTGGTAATTTTAAACCTTTAACTTTTTTTAAACCACTTAAATCTAAACTTCCATTTACTGTTTCTGGTAAATTTAGACCTTCAGCATTTTCTAAACTATATAACCATAAATTTCCATTTATTGTTTTTGGTAAAACTAAATCATCAGCACTTATTAATTTGCCTAAATCTAAATCTCCATTTACTATTTCCGGGAAATTTAAGCCTTCTATACTTTTTAAATTTCTTAAATCCAATTTTCCATTTACTATTCTAGGTAATTTAATTCCATTAAGATTGGTTAAATTTTGTAATCGTAAATTTCCTATAACATATTCTGGTAATTCTAAATCATTAAACCATTGAATGTTCCTATCATTTATAACATCTCTTAAATCTAAATTATCATAAAAACATACGATCTTCTTCCTAGATAAAATATCTAGTCTATTACAACTTATTTCTTCTTTTTTACATCCAATTACTTTCGATAAATCTTCTTGATAATCTCTATCTCTTAATATTTCTTCTATTCTTGGATCTTCTTGATAGCCAAACCCTAATATCTTATGATCAATCTGATATAGAAACCTTAACTCTTCATTTCCTAACTCTCTTCCTTGATATTCTTCATATATCTTCGTTAACTTTTCCATATCTTCTACTTT
>CANRKU010000034.1 GCA_947631295.1 uncultured Bacilli bacterium | reverse complement strand
ATAAATGTTAATATTTGACCAATAACGGTAGCAATTGCAGCTCCTTTCACACTCATATTCAATACAAATATAAATATCGGATCTAAAATAATATTAGAAATTGCTCCAATAACGGTTGCTATCATTGCATATTTGGGACTTCCATCACTTCTAATAGAAGCATTTAGCCCTTGACCAATCATATAAAATGGTAAGCCACAACAGATAATTTTTAAATAATCTTTAGCATACTGATAACATTCTATTTCCTTTGGATTTGCTCCAAATATCTTTAAGATTTGCTGATTAAAAAGCAAGCCTACCACTGTTAAAATGATTGATATTACAATTAAAAATACTAAACCATTACCAATCGATTTATTTGCTTTTTCTTTATCTTTAGCTCCTAGTGATAAATTAAATAGTGCAGCAGCTCCATCACCAATTAATAAGGAAAAAGCAAGTGCAATCACTGTAAATGGATAAACAATATTCGTTGCAGCATTACCAAAAGATCCTGAATCACTCCATCCTATAAATATTTGATCGACAATATTATAAAGTGCAGCTACTATCATACTGATCACACATGGTATAGCGAACTTTTTAATAAGTTTGGAAATTTTATCATTTCCTAGATCCATTTTTTTCATAAAAAATTCCTCCTCAAATTTAAACACAAAAAATACGTAAGTCCTTCTTCAATTGGACTTACGCATTTCGCTACTCATTGATAAAATTGACTTGAATTTTTTTGCTTAACAAGATAATTGTAACATAATTTTTCTTTTTTCGTAAGCGTTTTATTTTTAAAAATTGGGATTTATTACATTCTATATTTTTCTAAATCAACCTTACAATTATTAACAATAATTCCTTCTTTTTCTAATTTTTCTTGTTGTTTTTCTATTCCACCAAAAGCAAAGTGTTTGGATAAATTTCCTTTGTTATCTACCACTTTATAACAGGGATATCTGAATTCATCAGGATTATTATGAAGAATATTGCCAACTACTCTTGCAAGTTTTTTATTTCCTAAATATTCCGCTATTTGTCCATAAGTTACTACTTTTCCTTTTGGAATTGTTTTTAAAAACTCATATACTTTTTCTTTCATTCTTTCTCCATAAACAAATTACTATTGCACTTATTCCTATTATATTTCTGAAAAAACTTTTCCTAAACTATCATTTATTACTAAATCTGCCATATCATCATAAGGTGTACTACTTCGATTAATTAAAACTAAATATTTACCATGAAAATACCTAATTAAACTACTTGCTGGATATACGGTTAAAGACGTTCCAGCAACTATTAACATATCTGCTTTTCTAATCGCATCAATTGCATGATTCACAATTTCATCATCTAGGCTTTCTTGATAAAGTACTACATCTGGTTTTATTGTTCCACCACAACTACATTTTGGAATACTCTCACTATCAAAAACATATTTGGCATCATAAAACTTATGACAGTTCATACAATAATTTCTTAAAACACTTCCATGTAGTTCATATACTATCTTAGAATCTGCCTTTTGATGAAGACCATCTATATTTTGTGTGATGATTGCTTTTACTTTACCCTTTTTTTCAAGTTCTGCTAATTTTGTATGGGTTATATTTGGTTCATAATTCAAACTATTTAATTTATCTTTATAAAATTGATAAAATTCTTCCATATGATTCATAAAAAAAGTATGACTTAGTATTTCTTCTGGAGGATATTTATAATGTTGATTATATAAACCATCTTTACTTCTAAAGTCTGGAATACCGCTTTCCGTTGAAACACCTGCTCCACCAAAAAATACAATATTATCACTTTCTTCAATCATTTTTTGAAATTGTTTTATCTTCTCATCCATTTATATCACCAAAATCCTATATATCATTGTATATGATAAAAGCAAACTTCATATATTACAGATTGTTTTTGAAATGTAATTTTTTATATATAATGTTGTCATATTATACAATCAATAATCGGAATTGATTCAATTATTCTAACCATATTTTCAATATCAACAACATCAGTTAAACGATATTTACCATCTTGTGCTTTCAATTTCAACTGTCTAGTAATACTAGACGTTTCAAAATTTTCTTCTTTTAATAACTTATTTTTTAACCAATTCCAATATTTTCTAGGTTCTTTACTATCTGCTAAAACACCAACAATATCAACTACACTGATAAAATATTTTTCTTCTTCCTTATCCCACATCGTTCTAATTGTTTCATTATTAAATATTTTGTTAATTAAATGCATTTTATCTTGATTCATTCAAAACCTCCTTGATATGAATCATTATATGATATAAACATTTGTTTAACAATATATTGCATAAATTATTTTAAATTGAATACAAAGCATTAAAAAACAAACCAACTAAATAGTCTGTTTTTCAATTTTTTCTAAATTTCTATATTCTTCATCATTTACTTTTTCTAACCATTCATTTGATGTATCTTCACCTGGAATTTCTACTGCTATGTGGCTAAACCAAGAATTTTTTCTTGCTCCATGCCAATGTTTTACGTTTGCAGGTATTACTATAATATCTCCAGGAGATAGTTTTTGTACTTCTTTTCCTTCTTCCTGATAATATCCAAATCCCGCTGTACAAATTAAAACTTGTCCTCCACCAGATTTGGCTTTATGGATATGCCAATTATTTCTACATCCTGGTTCAAAAGTTACATTCGCAAAACTAATCCCATTATCCGTTTTCGCAATAGGATTTAAATAACTATTTCCTGTAAAATATTTAGCATATGCATCATTTGGATTTCCTAGTCCAAACACATTTAATTTATCAAATTCTTCTTTATTCATTTTTATTATCACTCCCATATACTTCCTCAATTAAAGGAAATGTACTCCATGCTTTTGGCCATCCCGCATAAAAAGCTAATTGTGTTACTACTTCAACAATTTCTTCTTTTGTAAGTCCATGTTCTTTTCCAATTGCAAGATGACTTTTTAATTGTGGAAAAAGGCCTTGTGCAAATAAAGCTGATATTGTTATTAAGCTTCTATCTCTTGGTGATAATTTATCTTCTCTTGACCATACCTCTCCAAATAATACATCATCATTTAACTCTGCAAATTTAGGTGCAATATTACCTAATTTGTCTCTACCTGCTGTTTGTTTTTTCATTACTTTCCACCATCCAAACTTTTAAATTTTTCTACTTTCATACTTAAATGATATTTGTTCCTTAAATCTGCTATTTCTTTCATCATTTCTGATTTATGATGAATATCTAGTGCTTCTTCGTTTTTCCATCTATCAATAAGCAAAACCGTTTCTTTATCATCCATAGGAAAGAAGTATTCATATTTTAGATTACCTTCTTCCTTTCTTACTCTATCAACAATACCACTAGATATCATTTCATGAGCAAACTTTTTGGCATTACCATTTTCTCCTTTATAATAAATGTTAATGATTATACTCATAGCAACACCTACACAAGAATCCAATTTGTTACATCATTTTCTGATACAGTAGTTTCAAATCTTTTAGCACTTACAAAGTTTAAATTACCATAAGTATTTTTTAAGATATTAAAACTATTATTTACATTAGAACCTCCTGATGTTACAAAACAAAAGATTTTTTTATTTTCAAGATTATTTTCTTCAACAAAGGTATTAATAATTCTGGGTGCTAAATCCCACCATACAGGAAATCCAATTAACACAGTATCATAATCACTTAAATTAGAAACCTTATTCTTTATTTCTGGTCTTGATAATGGATTATTCATCTCAACTGATGATCTACTATTATTATTATTCCAATTTAAGTCTTCATCTGTATATTTATTTACAGGTTCAATTTCAAATAAATCTCCTCCTGTATACTCGGCAATTTTATTTGCTACTCCTTTTGTTACTCCACTAGCTGAAAAATAACTAATTAAAATTTTACTCATAAAATCATTCCTTTCTTTTTTATGAAAATTTTTTAGTACCAATCATGTTTTTCATTTTTATCTAAATCATTTATTTGCCTCATTTCTTCATTAGTTAATTCAAAATTATAAATATCAGTATTTTCTTTAATATGTTCTGGATTAGATGATCCAGGTATTACTACAATACCTTTTTGTAAATTCCAACGAAGAATTACTTGAGCTGATGATACATTATGATTATGTGCGATTTTGGCAATTGTTTCATTATTTAATAATTGGTTAGTATAACCACGTCCTCCAAAAGGATACCAACCTTGTACCACAATACCTAAATTTTGTATATAGGGAATAACATCATTTTCTTGATAATATGGATGAATTTCATTTTGAACAAGTGCAGGTATAATATTTACTTGTGGAAGAAAGTCTTCTAATTCTTCAACATACCAATTAGAAAGTCCCAAAGAACGGATTTTTCCACTTTCAACATATTTTTCCATTTCTTTATATGCACTAACATCATTGGTTCCTGGATGGTGTAAAAGCATCATATCAATATAATCTATATCTAATTTTTTTAGTGCTAGTTCTATTGCTTCTTTTGGCTTATCAAATTGACTAGGATATATTTTTGTAATAACAAATATTTCTTTTCTGGGTATTCCTGAATCTCGAATAGCTCTTCCTATTTCTTCTTCATTTCCATACATATAAGCTGTATCAAATAATCTTACTCCTAATTTTAGGGCACTTGATACAGCATTATAACAAGTATCTCCTGTCAAACTATATGTTCCAAGTCCATTTAAAGGCATAACATATCCACTATTTAATTTCACAGTTTTGCTGTCAAAGTTAAATTTAGCAATATTATTTTCTTTTTCTAGTTCATTTATTATATTACCATTCATTGAACTTTCATTCTCCTTTTTGTCATTTAATAAAAATTTCATTCCCAACCCTACAATTAAGATGGCAACAATAGTAAATATTATTATATATTTCTTTATCATTTTGTTTTCCTAATAACTTAAACTATTAACCCAACTATTTATTTCATTTTGAGTTGTATTAGATGAAAATCTTGTTCCATCTATCCAAGTAACATTTTTATTATAATTTTTTAGTGTATTTAAACTATTAGTTATAGAGGTACTCCCCGACGTACAAAAAGGAATAATTGTTTTATTATTTAAATTATGACTATCTAAAAAAGTTAAGATTATTTTAGGAACATCTCCCCACCAAATAGGATAACCCAAATAAATTACATCATAATTATCGGTGTTTATATTATTTTTTATTTCAGGTCTTGCTTTAGAATTATTTTGTTCTTTATTAGCTCTTGAATTATCATTTCCATAATTTAAATCATTATCCGTATATTTTTCTTTTGGAATAATTTCAATTAAGTCACCATTAGTGGTATTCTTGATATATTCAGCAACTTTTTTTGTGGTTCCTGTTGCCGAGAAATAAATGATTGCAATTTTTTGTTTTGAGTTATTATCTTCATTATTTTGACTTGAATTATTTTCTTCTTTTTGATCTAGTAAACCATTTTGTGAATTTGATGAATTATCTAATTTATTATTTCTATTTATTAAATAGACTCCTACAATAACTCCTATTATGAATATTCCTATGATTACTAACAATGTTTTTTTATTCATGATTTTTTCCTCTTTCTACTTTCTATTTTTCAATAACTCTTGTAAATTTTTAAAATATATCTTTTCTTTATCTTCTTGAGAAATTGTCAATTTATCAATTGCACTTTCTATTTCTTTGGTAGCACCATTCGGCATAATTCCAAAGGGAGCATCTGTACCATATAAGACTTTATCTATTCCAAAATAATATATTGCTAGTTCTAATGCCTTAGTATTTCCAAGTATTGCTGTATCGATATAAAATTTTTTAAATTCATCTTTTTTGTCTTTCATGATATTATCAATTCTACCTGCAAAGAACGGTATCATTGCTCCTGCATGATGAACAATTATTTTAATATTAGGACATTCTTTAAATATATCAACATTAACTAAATCTAACATGGCTTGAGATAATTCATATTCCCAACTAAATACAATATTATTATCTGGCTTTCTTAAATCAAATACAGGATGAAGTAAAACAAGTAATCCAAGGCGTGCACATTTTTTTAAAATTGGTAAGTATTCTTTATCTGCTATACTTTTACCTAAATGTCTAGTAAATACCTGAATACCAACTAGTTCTTTAGAAGAAGCAATTTCATCTAAAATATGAAGTGATTCTTCTACATTATTAAATGGTATCATTCCAATTCCATAAGGAAACATATCATTATTTTCTCTTACACAATTTATAAGTTCAGCATTAGCTTCCCTACATAATCTTGCTGAATCTTTGGGATTACAATAATCTTCGGCGTTAATATTAGCATAACTTATTATTTGTTTAGTCGTACCATTCCATAATTTTCTTCTTACACTTAAATCTTTTAAAGATTCTATATTCGTAAAAGCATAAGTTTTTGGTATTGTAGAATCAATACTTAACATCTTCCCATAGTAATTTGGTAATAATACATGAGCAAATACATCAATTTTTTCCATATTAAATATCCTTTCCTAACTTATATGCTTCTTCATAATATTTTTTCTAATCCCATGTTTATGAGTTCTTTATCGGTATAAAATTTATATTTAAAATTAGCGTTATTTATTGCTTCTTTCATTTTATTTGTTACCGAAGTATAAGGGTAAATACCTACTAAAAAAGGTAATATAGTAAATGTAATATCTTCTGCTTCATCTTCTTTAATATTAAAAAACTTACATAAGCAATGTTCTAACAAAGAAACAGATTCTTTAAATGCTAATTTAAAACTAGTAATGTTTTGGATTCTACTATTTGCTTCCATTTCAAACATATTCATAGAAATAAGTTTTAGTAAATTTTTTCTTTTTAAAAGTGAATTGGTAATTATATCTATAAAATCTTCTTTTGATAGTTTTTCATTTATCTTAAGAAGACTAGATAAATCTTCATTCCATTTTAAGTATTCTCTCTCTACTAGTGCCAAAAAAATTTCTTCTTTTGTTTGAAAATAATTATAGATAGAAGTTCTACCAACACTTATTTGCTCCCCAATAAGTTTCATATTTATATCTTTAAAATCTAATGTTTGGTATAG
>CANRKU010000033.1 GCA_947631295.1 uncultured Bacilli bacterium | reverse complement strand
AATGGTAATTCATCATCACTAATCTCAATAGAAGATCCGAAATCTGCAAATGGATCATTTGATACATCTGTAGTTTGCGTTGGAGTTGATGCAAAATCATATGGGGTAGCATTATCATTAAATGCTGGTTCTGCGCCTGATCCTCCATTATTTGCATTAGTAGCTTTGGTACCTAAGAATTGTACATTATCAGCTACTACTTCTGTAACATATCTTTTTTGTCCATTCTGATCATCATAATTTCTTGTTTGAATACGGCCATCAATTGCTACTTGACTACCCTTTGTTAGATAGTTTTTTACATTTTCAGCTTGTTTTCTCCAAACAACAATATTAATAAAATCTGCTTCTCTTTCTCCATTTTGATTGGTGAAATTTCTATCAACAGCTAAACTAAAAGATGCTGTTGCGATATTACTACTTGTATATCTTAATTCTGGGTCTTTCGTTAATCTTCCGATTAAAAATACTTTATTCATATTATTACCTCTCTTAATCTTCAACTCTTACTATTAAATGACGAAGAATATTTTCATTAATTAATGCTAAACGATCAAATTCTTTAGTTGCATTTAAGTCTTCTGTTTCAATAGTAAATAAGAAATAATAACCTGTTTTATACTTATTAATTTCATAAGCTAAGTCTTTTTGTCCCATTTCCTTTAGTTCTAATACTTTAGCATGATTAGACTCTAATACTGACTTCATATCTTCTGCTACTTTTTTCATAGCTGTTTCTTCTAAATCAGGTTTAACGATGAACATAATTTCATACTTTCTCATTTTCTACACCTCCTTTTGGTCTATTGGCTATTTCTAGCAAGGAGTATATTTCATACTCGCTAGTAATATAACAAAAAAAAGCATTTCTGTAAATGCTTTTTTTATATTTTTTCTGATTTTTTGCCGTTATTTATTGGGATCTACTAATATTTTAACAGCAGAATCAGTACCCGATGTTAATCTTTCATAGGAAGCTTGTACTTGATCTAGACCAACAATATCATCAATAAATTTTGTTACTTCTATTTGTTTATTAGCAATTAAATCAATACAAGTTTTAAATTCTTCTTTAGTATATCCTATTGCTCCTTGAACTTTTAGTTCTTTCATAACTGCCATAACAGTATAAGTTGAAATATCTTTGGTAGATACCCCTACTAATACAACTGTTCCACCTGGTTTTACTAAAGTTAATGCACTATTTACAGCTGGAGCATTTCCGACACATTCAATTACTACGTCAAATCCTCCTTCTGTTTTTTCTAATAGGGTTGGCACTGTATTTTCTGATTTGGCATCATACCATTCATCTGCTACTTGCAATGATACTGATTTTTTTCCTCTTTCTGGATTCGTTTCTGTTAATGCTACTAAGCTTGCTCCTTCTTTTTTCGCAAACATAGCAGATACTAAACCAATAATCCCTCCACCAATTACTAAAACTTTAGCACCTACTTTGATATCTGCTAGGTGAATTGCATGTAGTCCTACCGCAGTTGGCTCAACCATAGCACCTTCTTCAAATGTCATTGCATCTGGTATTTGATATACCATATCACCTCTTACTTTTAACATAGGTGCAAGTCCACCAGGATAATCCATTGATAATCCAACAGCATGAGTCCATGTATCCTTACAATACTGAACATTTCCTGTTTCACAACTATCACATTCTAAACATGGAGAGATTGGTAAAGCGGTTACTCTATCTCCTACTTTTAAATCTTGTCTGGAACCTGGGTTTACTACTGTTCCACTGAATTCATGTCCCATAATTAGTCCTTTTGGATCTCCATTTTCCCAATAATGAATATCAGAGCCACAAATTCCTGTTTTTGCTACTTTAATTACTACATCTTGAGAACTAGGAATTGGCTCTTCTACTTCTTTGATTTCAAATTCTCTTACTCCTTTAATAGAAACTGCTCTCATAATTTATCCTCCTATTTTTATTGTAAGCATTTTTTTATTATTTTAAAAGAAAGAATCTGAAATATTTATTTTTCTTTACATTTTTTTTCAAAAAAAAGATGACTTTTAGTCATCTGATTTTCCAAATAATCTTAATAAGTCGATAAAGATATTAATAAAATCTAAATATAATTCGAAAGCACCAAGTACTGCTAGATTTTCTTCTTGAATCATTCCATTTAATCTCTTTATCTTTTGAACATCATAAGCAATAAAACCTATAAAGATGATAATACTAATAATTGATATTATGATATCAAAAGTACTATTTTTTAAGAAGATATTTACTAAAATACATAATAGCATACCAATTAATATCATCATTAAAAAGGTTCCTAATTTACTTAAATCCATTTTTGTATAATGACCAATCAAAGCAAATATTAAAAATATTAATGCCGTAATCGCAAATACCATAATAATAGATTCTAAATTATATACTATAAATAACGATGCAAAAGTTAATCCACTAAAGAAAGTATATAATAAATAACTAATTTTAGCTGTTGTTGGTTGCATCTTATGAATTCTAACTGATAAAAAGATAGCAAGTCCTAATTCTATTAAAGCAAAAATCCAATAATATCCTTGGGTAAAAATAACAGATAAGGCATCTTTATTGGTTGCGGTATAAGCTCCTGTTAAGAAAGTTACTAATAATCCTATAAATAGCCAAAAGTATACTTTTGAATATATTTTATTTTCCATAATATTCATCCTTTCTTTTTATAGTTTATGTATCTTTTGATAACTTATTTCATCTTCTTCAGATTCTTGGTAGTCTTCTTCAATGAAAATATTTTTTTGTTCTAAGTTATTCATTATTATTTTTAATATATCTTTTTGAGAGGTAACGATTGTGTTATAAGTAGATATGCTTCCTGTTATTTTCTCTTCATTTACCATGATAAAATCTGGAAATATTCCTGTCATAGCTGAAAATTCTTTTTTTATTTTATGAAAAATTTCGTTATGACAATGTTCTACTTGTAGATCTGATTGTAAATAAGAATCTATATTACTATAAGTATTTATACTAATTACTTGTTGATGGGATTGATTTTTATTTAAAACAAATTTTCTAATAGATTTATAGTTTTTTGTATTTAAATTAGGATTCATAATATCTACTAAATATTTTGTGATTGTTAAGTCTGCAATTATATCATTGTTTTCTACAAAATCCATTTCTAGACTTTCATTTAATAATTCTGTTTTATGTTTTACATTCATTATTTGCATATTTATTCCCCTATACATTAAATCTAAAATGACAAATGTCACCATCTTGCATTAAATAGTCTTTTCCTTCTAATCTTGCTTTTCCTGCTTCTTTTACTTTTAATTCACTTCCGCAAGATACTAAATCTTCATAAGACATTACTTCTGCTCGGATAAATCCTTTTTCAAAATCAGTATGAATAATTCCTGCGCATTCTTTAGCATTCATCCCTCTTTTAAATGTCCATGCTCTTACCTCATCTGTTCCTACTGTAAAATAAGTTGCTAGTCCTAATAAATCATAAGTTGCTTTAATCAATTGATCTAATCCACTCATTTCAATTCCCAAAGCTTCCAACATTTCTTTATGATCATTTTCTTCTAATTGACTTAGCTCTTCTTCAATCTTAGCACATACTTTGATTACCTTAGCATTTTCTGTTTTGGCGTATTCTTTTACTGCTTGTACATAATTATTATCTTCTTTTGATATTTCATCTTCATTTATATTAGCCATATAGATAATTGGTTTTAATGTTAAAAAATTATAAGATTTTATAGCTTGTTTTTCTTCTTTGGTAAAATCGACTGTTCTTAATGGTTGATTTTTTTCTAAGGATTGTTTGGCTTTTATTAAAGCATCTAATTCTACTAATTCATCTTTATCTTTAGATGTTCTTGCTTTTTTTTCTATTTTTTCGATTCGATTACCAATACTTTCTAAATCAGCTAAGACTAATTCTAAATTAATAATTTCCATATCACGAAGAGGATCAACTTTTCCTTCTACATGAATAATATCACTATTTTCAAAACATCTTACTACTTCAACAATAGCATCCGTTTCTCTAATATGAGATAAGAATTTATTACCAAGTCCTTCTCCTTGACTAGCACCTTTTACTAATCCTGCAATATCAGTAAATTCAAAGGCTGTTGGTATCAGTCTTTCTGGATGGTACATATTATTTAAGATATCTAATCTCTCATCTGGTACAGTTACCACTCCTACATTCGGTTCAATGGTAGCAAATGGATAATTTGCTGCTAGAATACTTTTTTTAGTAATGGCATTAAATAAAGTGGATTTTCCCACATTTGGTAGACCTACAATTCCTGCTGTTAGTCCCATTTTATCCCTCATTTCTTATTTAGTATTATATCATGAATTTCTAGATTTGAAATTTTATTATTTTATTCATACATTTACCTCAAATTAATTAACGTTTATTATAATTTAACGTATTTAAAAAAGCAAGAAATTCTTGCTTATAATGTTGGATATACATGAGTTCCAATTGGTAGACCTGTTAAATACCATAAAAGAATAATAACTATCCATACAAAACTAATAATTAGACAATATGGCATAATCATTTTTAATGCTCTTCCAATCGTAATTGGTCTTCTTTTATTCGAATTATAAATATTTAAATATCCCACAAAGATTACAAAATATGTAAGAAGCGGTGTAATACCTTTAGTCATAGAATCAGTTGCTCTTAAAATAAATTGACTAAATTCTGGTGAAATATTAGCTTGCATTAATTTTGGTACTACAACTGGAGCTAGAATAGTCCATTTAGCAGTTGGGGTTGTATTAAATAGGTTCACAATTGCTAAAACAAATATAACTATTATAATTAATGGAATTCCAGAAAAATTTAAACTATTAATTAGATTAGCTGCCCATGCAGTAATAACGGTTGCAATATTAGTTTTTCTAAATACTGCTATAAACTGAGTAGCAAAGAAAACCATTGGTATTAAGGCTGCTATTTCTACCATATATTTACTAGAATCTACTAACAATTCTTTATCATTTTTGATTGTTTTTGCACCAAAACCATAGGCTAAACCTGTTAAAATAAAGAATAACGATACCATGAAGGTAAATCCATCTTGGAAATAAGAATTTGATCCAAATACTTGGCCAAGATAAGTATATTCTTCCATATCTAATAATAATCCTGAGAATGGTAGATTTGGTATTAGAGAATAAACAAATATAATAGCAAATATAATGGCTGTTATAGTAGCATATTTCATACCTTTTTTCTCATGAATTTCTGCTGCTAATTTTCTTTGTTCTTCTTCTTCCACATTATCAATAATTTCCATTTCACTTGTTCTAGCTAAATCATTTACATCTTTATATCTTCCTAATTTAGGAATAATAATTTTTTCGATAATGATAGTACCAATAATGGATAATATAAGTGCTGTTACGACGATAATAATTAAGTTGGAACTTAATGAAACATGGTAGGATGAATCAATTAAACGAGCTGAAATTTCTGTTGTTGATATCAAATTTACTTCCATAGATCCAACAAACATTGTTACACCATAGCCAAAAGCAACTCCACAGAAGGCTGCTATGATACCAGCAATGGGATTTCTATTGTTTTTTAAGAAAACTAATGCTGCTATAGGAATTAAAATAACATATCCAATATCATTAATAATACTAGATACGGTAGCTAAAAAAATTAGAATAAAAGTTATTTTCTTATTATCTATTTTTACTAATACTCTTTTAATAAAGGTATCTATTAATCCTGTTGCTTGTGCGATTCCTAATCCTATTAAAGAAATTAATAAAGTACTTAAAGTTGTAAAGCTAATGAAATTTTTTGAAGCATTACTTATTAAATATTTTAGTCCATCAAAATTAAATAAATTTTCAACTGCTACTAGATTATTTTCTATTTGTCCAGTTGTTGCATTTACTGTTGAATAGGTTGCTTGCATTTGAAATAATGAAAGGATACCACTTAGTAACATTACTAAAAAAGTCATTAAAATAAATGCTGTTACTGGATGCAAATAAAACTTTTTTAGTTTCAATTTTTTCTTTTCCCTCATATTATATATTCTCACTACTTTCTACTTTTTTTAATTTGCGATTAAATTCTATTCTAGGAATCATAACAATTCTTCCACAATTACAGCATTTAATTTTAATATCAGCTCCTAATCTTATGATTTCCCAGAGGTTAGTACCACAAGGATGCCCTTTTTTCATAATAACTTTATCTCCTAATTTATATTCTTTAGTTTCCATTGTGCACCTCTATTTGTGGATATGGTATTTTGATATGTTCTTTATCTAATCTTTCTTTTATTGCTTTTCTCATTTTTCTTTCTATTTCTACATATTCAGATGCTTTCGTTGGAGCTATCATTCTATATTTTACTGAAGATGATGCTAATTCTTGAATTCCTAATAATTCTACTTTTCCTTTTAATTTAGGTAATGTTTTTGTTAGTTCTTCTGCTAAATCATTTAAAACCTTTTCTACTTTTTCATTTTTTTCTTCATAGCTAACATCAATATCTACGATTGCGAGATATGTTTCCATACTATAATTAATTACTTCTGTTGCATTTCTATTAGCAATAATTTTTACTTGTCCTTCATAATTTTTTATTTTTGTGGTTTTAAGGCCCAAAAAGATAACTTCTCCTTTAAATCCAGATATAGAAATAATATCACCAATTGCATATTGATTTTCTAAAATAATGCTACAACCAGCAATAATATCTTTTGCTAAGTCTTGTAATGCAAGTCCTAATACAATTCCTACAATTCCTAAACTTGCTAAAACAGAAGTAACATCTACACCATATACAGTTAAAATAGCTAAGATTAAGAAAATAATAATTAAATATTTTATAACATTTTTTGCTAAAACCTTAAAAGTTTCTGTTTTCTTATAATTATAACTATTTTTTGTTAAACTAGCTTGTTTTTTTGTAATTATTTTATCAATAATTTGTTCTATGATATTATTAATTAAAATCGCAACTAATATATATATAATTGGTAGATAGATTTGTGGTATTAATATTTTTTCAAACATTTCTAACATTAATTATCTAATCCTATAATTTCTAGAATTCTATTTAAATCGTTATTATTTACAAAGTTAATTTCTAATTTATTATTTTTTACTTTTACTTTTGTACCAAATTTTTCTGATAGTTCTTCTTCAATCATTTTATATTCATTACGATTTTCATTATGTCTAATTTGTGTATTTTTCTTTTCGATTACATCATTATGTGATAAGTCTTCAATTTCACGAACACTTAAACCATCTACTACTATTTTTTCAGCTAATTCTTTTATTTTTTCACTATTTTCCATCTTACTTAAAACACGAGCATGGCTCATAGATAATTTATTATTCATGATCATATCTTTTACTTCTTCTGGTAATGTTAATAACCCTAACATATTGGTAATATGACTTCTACTTTTTCCTAATCTTTTAGCTAAAGAGTCTTGTGTTAAATTCAACTCTTTTAATAATTTTTTATAAGCTATTGCTTCTTCTAAAGCATTCAAATTTTCTCTTTGTAAGTTTTCAAGTAAAGCAATTTCCATCATATCTTGATCGGAAAAATTACGAATGATTGCTGGTATTTTTTCTTTTCCTGCTAAGATGGATGCTTTTACTCTTCGTTCACCAGCTATTATTTCATATCCTTTTATACTTTTCTTAGCAATAATTGGTTGAAATACTCCATGTTCTTTAATAGATGCTGCTAATTCTTGTAATGCTTCCTCATCAAAATTTTTTCTTGGCTGATATGGATTACTTCTTAATTCTGATAATGGAATTTCTACAATTTCTTCATTGTTTGTCTCTTCCATTATCTTTTCTTCTATTTTTTCATAATCCATTGGTTCATTGTTGAATAATTCTTCCAAGCCTCTACCTAAGGCTTTTCTTCTAGATGTCTCCATTTCTTGCAATCACTTCCTTTGCTAAATTCATATAAGCTTCCGTTGCTCTATGTTTTGGATCATATGCTAATATTGGTTTACCATGTGATGGTGCTTCTGTTAATTTTACTAATCGTGGGATAATCGTATTATAAACTCTCTCTTTAAAAAATCTACGAATATCTTCTACTACCTCTAATCCTAATAATGTTCTAGAATCTAGCATTGTTAGTAATACTCCTTCAATATCAAGATTAGGATTTAGATTTTTTTGTGCTAACATAATTGTATTTAGTAATTGAGTAATTCCCTCCAATGCAAAAAATTCGCATTGTACTGGAATGATAACAGAATCAGATGCTGTTAAAGCGTTTGTTGTAATTAAACCTAAAGAAGGAGGGCAATCAATAATGATATAGTTAAATAAATTTTTAATTGGGTCTAAATATTTTTTTAATTGTGCATTCTTGATAAAACCTTGATTGGTTTTACTTTTTTCCATTAATTCCATATCTAATCCTGCTAAATTGATAGTTGCTGGTAAGACATAAAGGTTTTTATACTTTGTTCTTATGATTGCTTCTGTTATTTCACATTTTCCTGTTAAAACTTCATGAATACTGTTTGTAATATCGCCTTTATTGATACCTACTCCTGTTGTTGTATTACCCTGTGGATCTAAATCAATTAATAATACTTTTTTATCTAAATGTCCCAGTGATGCAGAAAGATTAATGCTTGTTGTTGTTTTTCCTACTCCACCTTTTTGATTAACTAATGAAATGATCTTTCCCATACTACCACCTTTTCTTTTGTACTCTTCTATTTTAACAAATAATATTTAATTATGGAATGTTTTTCGAAAAAAAAAGTAGAACTTCTACTTTTTATTTATTTTTCTCTATTTTTATAATTACTTGATAAGTATTTTCAAAATCCATTTCATCTATTCTAATATCAAATCCTTTATTTTTAAGTTTGTCTACTGTATTTTTAATATTATCGATAGCGTCTTTTAAAGTATAATTTTTAGTTGATTTTAATAAAGACTCTATTTTATTGAAATTAGGGTCAGAAGAATCAAAATTAGGAACAGATTCTATTTTAATTTCATCTGATTGAGTTTTATCTTCTTTTTCATCCAAAATTTCTAAAGAATCAAATACATTAGGTTCTGGTGTTGGTAGTTGAAAATCAAAATTATCATCTATAGTAGATTCTTCTGGAGTAGAAATAGATGCATCTACTTTTGGATGTAATTCTTCTACTACAGTAGTTCCAGTATCTGACATCATATCAGGTGTTGAAAAATCGCCTTTTATCATTCTAATCTCATTATCTAATTCTCTAACTGTCATACGATTTTCAATAATTTTATTAAGCATCTTCACTTGCTCTTCACTAGTATCTAAATTTAATAAGCTTCTAGCATGTCTTTCTGAAATTCTATCTTGTAAAAGAGCTTCTTGTACTTCATCAGGCAAGGATAATAACCTCATTTTATTGGCAATTGCTGCTTGAGATTTTCCCATTGTACGTCCTAATTCTTCTTGTGTCATAGAATCTAGTTCTAATATTTTTTGATAAGTTCTAGCTTCTTCAATTGCTGTTAGATCTTTTCTTTGAAGATTTTCTAATAAAGCTACTTTAGATGCTTCTTTATCATCTAAATTACGAATAATTGCTGGAATTTTAGTAAGACCTGCCATAACAGTTGCCTTATATCTTCTTTCACCAGCTATTATTTCATATTTATCACCAATTTTTCTAACAATAATTGGGTTAATAACTCCATGTTCTTTAATAGATGTTGCTAATTCTTGTAATGCTTCTTCGTTAAATACTTCACGAGGTTGAAAGCGATTTGGAATGATATCATCTAAATATAATTCAACTACTTCTTTATCCATAAAATACCCTCTTTTCATTCTTCTTATTCTTTTACACTATATACATTATAGCATAAATTTAGAAGTAAACAAGAAAAAAAGTCAAAATTTGTGGTTTTGACTTTAATACCTCAAATTTTTTTCTAAATGCAACCCACTTATTATAAAAGATTGCATTTAACTCAAAAAATATAAATAGTTGCAT
>CANRKU010000032.1 GCA_947631295.1 uncultured Bacilli bacterium | reverse complement strand
ATTATCATTTTTACTATATCATATCACTTTAATTTTTTTACTTTTTTGGTCTCACATCATTTACAACTATACATTTTTTATATTTTTCATTTTTTAATTTTATAAATTTGCAAATATTTTTAATACAATTCATATTTGCCCATTTTTTGACATATAAATAATTAGAAAAAAATAAAAGATAGGTGAAAAAATGGATAAAAAGATTACTTTATATGTTTTAGGATTTTGTTTCTTATTGATAGCTAGTTTTGCTTGGATTCATTCTAATCAAAAAGAATCTTTAACAGAAACAAAAGACATTACTGCTACTGTACTTGCAACATCAAATACACAAATTACGCTTCAAGATCAAAACAATATTATTTATACCTTTCAGACAAAGGATCCAAATGTAGATATTGGTTCTAATATCGTCATTCAATATTCAGGAATTTTAGATAAAAATAAAGAATTCCAAGATAGTGAGCTTGTTAGTTACATTCCCTCAACTGATGCAACAGATGAAAATGGTATTCCTTTTGCTTGGATTGATAATGGAATTTTTAGTAAATATTATATTCTAGCTTATAATAAGCTAAAGACTTTATCACTAGATGAAAAAATTGGGCAATTATTTTTGGTAAGATATCCAGGAAATAACGCAAAAGAAATACAGAAAAAATATCAATTTGCAGGCTATATTTTCTATGAAAAAGACTTTAAAGATAAAACCAAAGAAGAAGTAAAAGATATGATTAACGAAATACAACAAGTAAGTAACATTCCTTTATTAACAGCTGTTGATGAAGAAGGCGGAAATGTTGTTAGAGTTAGTACCAATCCTAAACTAGTAGATTACCCTTTTAAATCTTCGCAAGAATTATATAAGCTTGGTGGATTTGAAATGATTACACAAGATACCATTACGAAAAGTAAAGTATTAAATGAATTAGGACTTAATTTAAATTTAGCGCCTGTTGTTGATGTTTCTACTAATGAAGATGATTATATCTATGATCGTAGTTTTGGGCATAATACTGAGCTTACTTCTACTTATGCAAAAACAGTGATTGAAGCAAGTAAAAATACTGGTGTATCTTATACATTAAAACATTTTCCAGGTTATGGAAATAATACTGATACTCATGAAGAAAATGCAATTGATAATCGTTCTTTAGAAGATATTGTTAAATATGATTTACCACCATTCGAAGCTGGTATTGATGCCGGTGGTGAAGCTGTTTTAGTTAGCCACAATACTGTTGTAAATATTGATTCTGACAATCCTGCTTCTCTTTCTAGAAGTGTTCATAATTTACTTAGAAATGATCTAGACTTTACTGGTATTATTATTAGTGATGACTTAAGTATGGGTGCTGTTTCTTCTATTCCTAATGTTGTTGAAAAAGCGGTATTAGCTGGAAATGATTTATTAATTGTTTCTGATTATGAAGAAAGTATTGCAGAGGTTAAAAATGCTGTTAATAATGGAACAATTAGTAATGACTTAATCAATAAGTTAGCATTTAGAATTCTGGCATGGAAATATGCTAAAGGATTAATGTATGATAATCAAAAATAAAAACACGAAAACGTGTTTTTTTATTTTATTGGAATTTTTGATAAGGAACTGTTATACGAAAACTTCCTTCTGAATAAGGTGCAATTTGATATTGTTCAAAAAAGATAATTAAACCATCTTTAGAGAAAGCAAAGTTTCTAAAATTGTTACGATCTGTTTTTGTTCCTTCTAATAACATTTCATTCATACTTTGATTTAAATTTTTAAAGTTTGGGTATTTTTTTAAAATATTTCTACTCTCTTCTGATAAGATTTCCAATAAATTTGGATATTCTTCTATTAACGTGTCGATTGTTATGATTTTATCTTCTTTTTTATTATAAGTAATGGTTTTGATTGTATTATTAGGATGTGCTCCACCTAGATAAAAGGAAGTAAAAAAAACATAAGTAATATCATCTTTCTCTTGATATTTTTCGTAATACATATCTAATGTATAAGGAAAATCTGGTTGAATAGGAGCTTCTCCATATTCCATAAATTCATCTAAAAGAGGATTTACATAATTTTTAATTTCTTTATTAAAAACAGGAAATTCCGTTCTCGGATAAGTCATTTTAATTTCATTTTTCATCTTTTTCACCACTATAATTTATGTGAATTAGAAAAAGAGGAAACTATTTTTTATCATTCTAATTAAAAAATGATATCTTAATTAACTACATCTTTGTTCTTATATACTCTATTTATTTAATTTTAATGCATAACAAGTTCTATATTGATAATGACCTAAATCACAGTTTTTAGGGTTTTCTATTTTATTGTTCATAAAATCTTTGTCTGTTGGAAAATGATGCCATCCAAATTTATGAGACCAAGTACCATCAAGATTATTTCTTATAAAATGAAAATCAGATAACCATTCTGAACCAAATTCATAGGCATAAAGCCAGGAAAAAATAGCTATTTTCCATTCACCAGTAGCGATGGAATCTTCGGGATTTATTTTTCGATAACTGATATTTAAAGTTTGAAAATCTTTTTCCACACAATCCACTAATTCATCATAGTGAAATGTACGTGATACCAAATGATATCTTCCCGAAATAACGCCAGGCATATAAGCATATTGATGGATTTTTTGCACCTTTATGTCTAATCCTAGTGCATAGGCATAGCAGTTCGTAGAAAACATATGAACCCAATTATCTGGATAAATCTGAATTTTGTTTCTAAGTATTTCTATTGGCATTTTAGACATGATATCACCTTCCGTATGCCTATTATACCATAGATTGATTTCTAAAAAACAAAAAAAGCGAAATCATTCGCTTAAATATAAATACCCTCTGATCTTTTTCGACCGCTTAGTACTTCCTCTTTTTGATATTTTTCAACTAAAACCACTTTCTTTTTTAAAAGACTTTCTTTCACATCAATGATTCTTTGGTTTGAAGAACCAGCAAATTTTAAATTATAACTCTTTCTAGCAAGTTCAAATTTACCATCTACTAATACATCAATTTGCTTTAGAAAATCCATTATTTCTGGTTTTGTTTTGGATAAATCCATTAATTGTTCCCAAGTATACCCTGTATAAGACCAAATATTATATCCTTTTTTTCTAGCATATTTGGCTATTTCTGTACATGGTTTTGGTTGCATAAATGGATCACCTCCAGAAAAAGTAATACCATCTTGTCCTTCTAAAGTATCAATGATTTGATATACTTCTTCTAAATCAACTAGAGTTCCACCTTCCATATCATGGGTCGTAGGATTATGACAACCAAGGCAATGATGAGGGCATCCTTGTGTCCAAATGACAGTACGAATACCCTCTCCATCTACAATTGAATCTGGTTGCAAATACGCAGCAAGTCTTATCTTCATTAAGCCTTACACTTCTCTTCGGAAATAACTTCTTTGATTCCAGAATGTTTTACACGATCTTTTTCTTCAGCGCGTTTTCCATTATTGAAACGTGATACATCTCCTGATAAGTAACCAGTTACTCTTCTAATCCTTTCAAATTTTACTCCTTCACCAACTATTTTTTCCATATTTCTTTCACTCCTTTTCTTTCTATCTTCCACAACCGCATCCAATTTCATTTAGATGTTCGATTGGTACTCCCTCAAATTCATGTCTACCACAACCTGGGCAAACATCGTTAATTACACCAACATATCCACATACTGGATCTCTATCTACTGGATGGTTAATAGCTCCATAACCAATACCAGCTTCTTTCATCATACGAATTACACTTTCAAATGCTTCTACATTATTTGCAGTATCTCCATCTAATTCAATATAAGAGATATGTCCACCATTTGTAAGTTTATGATATGGTGCTTCTAAATATAATTTATTTTTAATACTAGTATTATAATATACTGGTACATGGAAAGAATTTGTATAATAATCACGATCTGTAATTCCCTTAATTTTTCCATAAATAGCTTTATCAATATTCACAAATCTTCCACTTAATCCTTCAGCAGGGGTTGCTATTAAGGTGAAATTTAAATTATATTCCTTTGCATAAGAATCACAACGATTTCTCATAAATTTAATGATTTCAATTCCTAACTTTTGTGCTTCTTCACTTTCACCATGATGTTTTCCAATCAATGCTTTCAATGTTTCAGCAAGTCCAATAAAGCCAATGGTTAAACTACCATGTTTTAAAATCTTTCTCATTCTATCATTAGGTCCTAATTTATCACCATTGGTCCAAACACCTTGTTCAATTAAGAATGGGAAATTGTATGGATGCTTACTACATTGTATTTCAAATCTTTCTAGAAGTTGATCTTTTACTAAATCCATCATATCAGCAAGTTCTTGATAGAATCCTTTCATATCTGCTTTTTCTCTTTCTTTTAAGCAAATACCATGTTTAATACCAATTCTAGGTAAATTGATAGACGTAAAGGATAAATTTCCTCTTCCTCCTGTTGTTTGATTATCTAAATCTGTAACATCTGACATTACACGAGTACGACATCCCATATAACCAACTTCACTACGATAATCATTTGGTTTATAGAATTCTAAATTAAATGGTGCATCTAAGAAGGAAAAATTAGGAAATAATCTCTTAGCAGATACACGACAAGCAAGTTTAAATAAATCATAATTTTTATCTTCTTTATTAAAATTAACTCCTTCTTTTACTTTAAAAATAGATACTGGGAAAATTGGAGTTTCTCCTTTTCCTAATCCTTCTTCAGTTGCTAATAAGAAATTTTCAATTACCATTCTTCCTTCTGTTGATGTATCTGTTCCAAAATTAATAGAAGAAAATGGAACTTGTGCACCAGCTCTAGAATGCATGGTATTTAAATTATGAACAAATGCTTCCATAGCTTGGAAGGTAGTACGATTGGTCTTAGCAAGTGCTTTTTCATAAGCTTTTGCAAAATCTTTAGATAATTTTTCACTATTTTTATAGTATCCTTCAAAATCGCTTAAATTTATTTCAATACTAGTTAATTTATCAATATCTTTACTTACTTTATCCATATTAATAAATCCCAGCATATCTTCATAATCTAATAAATCATAAATTTGTTGTTTAAACTGTTTTTTAAATGTTTTTAATACACCTGGTGCCATATAATAATCAAATGCTGGAACGCTTTGGCCACCGTGTTGGTCATTTTGATTAGACTGAATTGCAATTGCTGCTAAAGCTGAGTAACTGATGATATCCTGTGGTTCTCTTAAATGACCATGTCCAGTAGAAAAACCATTTTTAAATAAACGATCTAATTCAATCTGCATACAAGTAGTAGTACCCATTGGTAAGAAATCCATATCATGAATATGAATAGCACCACTATCATGGGCTTCACTAAATTTCGGTTTCATTAAATAAGTTAATGCAAATTCTTTAGAAATAGTGGAACCATACTGAAGCATCGTTCCCATAGCCGTATCTCCATCTACATTAGCATTTTCTCTTTTGTTGTTATCTTCATTTGCTGATTTTAATCCTAACCCTTCAATGGTTTTTAAAAATTTATGAAGCTTTTTCTCTTCAGAAAATACTTGTCTAGATTGTGCTCTTCTTTCACGATATTCAGAAAAGTGATTATAGATATCATCGTATCCTTTTTTCTTTAAAGATTCTTCTATTAAATCTTGAATTTGTTCAATTTTGATTTTATCTTGATCTTTAAAATCTTTTTCGATTCTAGAAATCACTTCTTTATATACAATTTGAATATCTTTCTCTGTATATATATTTTCTTCTTCATCACCATTTTTAATTATTGCATGGTCAAAACCTTTTTTGATAGCAAGAGCAATCTTTGCTCCATCAAATTCAACTTTTTTTCCATTTCTTTTAATTACGGTTAAGTAAGAAACTTTATCTAATGCTTCTGTCATGTTTACTCCTCCAACTTCTATTATCTTGATAATTCTATTTTATTATTCCTATTTTTATGAGTCAATATTTTTTAGAAAAAATTTGAAAGTTTTACATTTTTGTTTTTTGAATTTTTAATTTTTTTGATTTTTTTAATTTTTTCTTGACTTTTATAAAATATGTGTTTTTTCTTTATTTTATAAGGGCTTTTATTTTTTGAATTGGAATCATTATTTTTTGAATTTTTTTGATTTTTTTCAATTTCTTTATTTTAGAAGGTTTTTATTTTTTTAATTTTTCTCATTTTTATTTTGTTCGATTTACAGTATAAAAAAAGAAAAATACATTTTTTTACAAATTACAAAAATATATTTTTCTTTTGGTATTTCGTGTCACCTTTCTTACTTCTTTTTATTAGATTCCAATAAATCTACCTCATAAGTATTCCATTTTTGTTGCTCATTTGCTTCATCTGAACTTAACCATTTACAATGATATTTTTTATGCAAACAGTCGCGTATTTCTTGATCAATTTGTATTCTTTGTTTTTCTAATAAAGATATTTTATTTCTAATTTCTTCTAAATCAATTCCCATCATAATTCACTTCATTTTCTATATACTATTTTTATCTATTTTGTGATTGCTTTTTCTAACAAAATATAATTGTATGATATCTTACTATTCCTCTATTAAGCTTAGAGATACTTTTTCTTGTTCTTTTTTAATATCGATAACGAAGCAATCTACAATATCACCAACACTAAATAATTCAGAAGGATGTTTAATATATTCTTTTGATAATTTAGAAATATGAGCAAGTCCATCATTATGAAGTCCAATATCGATAAATAATCCAAAATCTACTACATTTCTAACAGTGCCTTGTAGTTTATCTCCGATGTGTAAATCTTCTACGTGTAAAATATCGCTTTTTAAAATTGGTCTAGGCATCTCATCTCTAGGATCTCGATTCGGTTTTGTTAAGGCATCGATAATATCCTTTAGTGTATATTGATCAATATCTAATTTAGAATTTTTAATATCGTACTGGGTTAACTTTTCTTTTAATTTATCTGTTCCAATATCATCTAAACTACAATGAATAGACTCTAATAAAGCAATTGTTTGTGGATAACTTTCTGGGTGAATGGATGTTTTATCTAAAGAATTTTCTCCATCTAAAATTCTCATAAAACCGATAGATTGTTCATAAATTTTATCTGTGATTCCTTTCATTTTCTTTATCTCTTGGCGTGAATTAATTTTTCCTTTGGTATTACGATAGGAGATAATAGCATCTATTGCCTTTTTAGTAAGACCAGATACATATTGTAATAAAGAAGGAGATGCTGTATTAATATTTACTCCTACTCCATTTACAGCTTTCGTTACCACAAAATCTAGAGATTCATCTAATTTTTTACCTTGTACATCATGTTGATATAACCCAACACCAATGCTTTTCGGATCTATTTTGACTAATTCTGATAGGCTATCTTGTAGTCTTCTACCGATAGAAATAGCACTTCTTTTTTCTACTGTTAAATCAGGAAACTCTTGAATAGCTAAAGGAGAAGCAGAATAAACTGAAGCACCTGCTTCACTCACAATAATATATTCTACTTTTCTTTTTGCTTCTTTTATTGTATCTGCAATGAAAGCTTCACTTTCACGAGAAGCAGTTCCATTTCCTATCGCAATAATATCAATATGATATTTATCAATCAAATCTAGAACTATTTTTTTGCTTTCTTCTATCTTATTATGAGGCTCTGTTGGATAAATTACCGCGATTTCTAGTACTTTTCCTGTTTTATCTAACACTGCTAATTTACATCCTGTACGGAAAGCTGGATCATATCCTAAGACCACTTTTTCTTTCATTGGTGGTGTTAATAATAAACTTTCTACATTTTTTGAAAAATTATCAATTGCTACTATTTCAGCATTTTCTTTTAACTCAGCTCTAATTTCTCGAATAATACTTGGTAGGATTAATCGTTTATAACTATCTTTTATAGCATCTTTTACCTCTTCTACCACAAAAGAATCTTTATTTTTTATGATTTTTGATTCTAAATAACTTAAAAGAATTTCATCATTAATAGAAATATCAATGGATAAAACTCCTTCTTTTTCCCCACGATTGGTAGCTAAAATTCTATGCGGTCTAATCTTACTAACTGGTTCTTGATAGTCATAATACATTTCATATGTTTTCTTTTCATCATTAGCATTCTTTTTGAGCTTACTAGTTAAAATTCCATTTTGATATAATTTTCTTCTTAATTCTTTACGAAAACTAGCATTATCACTAATCCATTCTGCAATAATATATTTTGCTCCTTGGATAGCATCTTCTACAGTTTTAACTTCTTCTTTTAAAAATTTTTTAGCTATATCTTCTAAACTACCACTAACTGGAAAAGACATTATTATTTTAGCGAGTGGTTCTAGCCCATTTTTAATTGCTTCGGTTGCTTTAGTCTTTTTCTTTTCTTTGAATGGTCGATATAAATCTTCTACTTCTACTAATTTTTGACATTTCATAATAGAATCTTTTAGTTCATCTGTTAATAAGCCTTTTTCTTCAATTAATCGAATGACATCTTCTTTTCTTTTTAACAAATTAACTTGATATTCATATACTTCATTAATACTACGAATAATTTCTTCATCTAAAGCACCTGTTCTTTCTTTTCGATAACGAGCAATAAAAGGAATGGTATTTCCTTCACTTAATAAATTTAATACTGTTTCGACCTGGCTAGGTTTAATATTTAAATTTTTACTAATTTCTAATATAATATCTTGATTCATAACTATCCTCCAGATATTATTGTAACAAAACAATATAAAAAAGTTTAGTCAATTGACTAAACTTTACTAAAATACCATATTATAATTTCTTGATTTTATAAATACGATTTTTATCATCTTCATCATATGT
This sequence comes from uncultured Bacilli bacterium, assembly GCA_947631295.1. GTDB lineage: Bacteria > Bacillota_I > Bacilli_A > RF39 > UBA660 > Alloscybalousia. The sequence goes on along the minus strand of CANRKU010000032.1, from coordinate 1,307 downwards.
AAGAGCTGTATCTTCTAATTGATTAATAGATTCTTCTATTATTTCATGAATCTGATTATCTTCCTTACGAGTAATAATTTCTTTGTCTTTTGTATCTGGGCTAGTAAGAAATCTTTTTAATTCTATATTTGTTCCTTGTTTTAATTCTAGATTAGATAAATCTAATTTTGAAAAAGACATGCTGTTTTCAGGTTGTAAAGTATAACGATTTTCTGCTTGATATGTATCTTCATCTTCATATTCTTCTACATCTTCAAATTGATTATTTTCTCTTTGATAATTCATCATTTTTTTATACTCTCTATTTGATTGTTTTGCTTTTTCCCAATTATATGCTGAAATAGTTGAGGCAGCACCAATTGTTACTAAATCAAAAATCAGTGCTGAAAATGATGGATGAGAAGCAAATGATACTATTATAATGAACAAAGCAATTGCTGGTACCATACATGCACGTAACAAATAATTTTTAAATTTTTCTTTGGTTTCTTCTAAATCTAATTCATCATATATATTCAATGATTCAACATTTTCTTCTATTTTTTCTTTTTTATTCATATTTTTTATATATGACATAACTTTTTTCATTTTGGTTTCGGATTTTGCTAGTTTTTCTGATTTTTTTGATTTTTCTCTTTTCCAACGATGTTTATTTTTTAATTTCAATTCTTTAAATGTTTCTTTGTTAGAATGTTTACTTTTTTTCTTCAAATCATCTACTATGGTTTCTATTTTACTACGCATGTTCATATGAATTTTTTTAATTTTATCTAAGTAAGAAACATTGGAAGAATGTAGTTTTCTATTTTTTAATTTATTTTCTATTTTTTCATTTAACTTTAATTTTTTATTGGTACTTTTTTGCTTCTTAATATTTTTTAGATTAATTGTTTTTGGAATAAAGGATCCATTTTTTAAATTTTGATTTATTTGAACTGCATCTCTTACGTTAGCTGCTAACCCTAAACTACTTGCAATTCCTGTTAATACAAAAATGGTAGGTACTAATGGCATAAGATGAAAGGTTGCTATGATTCCTATTATACTAATTATTAAATAAATACCTTGAATCAAACAATAGATATTTGCTTTTGTCATTTCATTGTTATTGTCTAATATTTTCTTTAATTTTTGTTCATTTATTGTTTTACTATCCATAGTTATTCCTTCTTTCAACATGGCTTGTAGTATATCATAATATTTAAAAAAAGTCAATTTTTTGACTTTATTGATAGTGTAAAATTATTTGGGGCAGGCATAAAAAAAGAAAGACCTATATGTTATAATAAATTTGAAAACCATAAAAT
>CANRKU010000031.1 GCA_947631295.1 uncultured Bacilli bacterium | reverse complement strand
TCATTAGTAAATGAGTCATTATTTGATCAAGATTATTTCAATGGAGAATATGGCCTAGGTAAAAATCTTTTTAGTGGAGCTATTATTAATGCATCTTCCATATTTAGTGAAAAACGATTAAGTAAACAACAAATTGAACTTTTATTAAATGATGAATTGCTTTTATCTTGTTATGTTGATAAATTTATATATCAAAATATGATTCCAATTGCTAAAGAAAACTATACTTTTATACCTTTAAGGAGTACATGTGATTTTGTAGAATTTGTCACTTTTGGATATTATATAGGTTTTTATGGCGAAATTTCATATTCCTATAATCAGCTTCAGAGGCTTACTATTGAAAATAATGAAGGTCAAAAAAATATAATTGGTTATAGAGCAAGCATTACAAATACTGATAAAGGATATTACTATTTTTATGATATTTTGTCTGGTAAATTTGTAGATATTTCAAATTATATGATAATAGATGTTGAAGATATACAGTCTAATGAGACAATAGATAATATCAGAAAACAATCCCCATTAATACAAACATATTCATTAGATGATTTAAATGTTATATCAACTTTAAATCTTGAAGGAGATTGCACATTGGATAATTACTATATTGTAATTCGCGGAGATCACTTTATTGGTTCAACTTATAAATTTAATGTAGTAGAAGAAAATAGTGAAGTATCAATTAGCGGAAATTATGATGGAACTTCTCTTTGTGTTAGCAAAAAGGATGGTTCTTATAAAAGTACATCATTAGGTTCCTATAATGGAATGATGAATTCATTAGAAATTTGTCTTAAAGAAAATGATATGTATGGGTATATTAAAGATACTTATACAAATGAAGAATTAATGATTTTAATTAATAAACTTCGAGATCATGAACTTAAATTTGAAAATATTTCTAGTTATCAGCAAACAAATAAAATAGCATTAAAAGATATTGTTGTTGTAAATACTAGCAAAGAAAATAGCGATTCTGTCTTAATAAATGAAGGAAAACAATATTATATTTTATTACCATATAATATGGACGTTGACATGAAAGATACCAATTTTGATAAATCATACTATGAGACAAGTGATCATAGTGCACTTGCAGCAATATCGATAGAACATGGATATATAAAAATAGATAATCTTATGAAAACATTTTATGCAGTTCTGAAAAATGATGGTGAATTAGAATGTATCTCTTCACTTGAAAGTGCATTGCATGAAATAGGACTTGATAACTATATTTCTGATGAATACTCATTAGTCGACTTAAAATTATTGGAAGAAAAAATGAATCAAAAAGAAAAAGATCTAGTGCTTAATAGATAATATAATAGTAATTTTTATTTCACGTAGTAACCAAAAAGATAAGTTAAGGAGTTAAACTTATCTTTTTATATTATAGATACGTATTATATTACTTATTTTAATAATTAACTTTTTCAATATAAGTATTAGGATAATAATGAGAAATAATCTCTTTATAATTATATCCAGATTTTGCCATAGCTTCTGCTCCATATTTAGATAAACCTAATCCATGACCATGTCCAAAAGTAGTAAAAGTAGTATATTCATCTTCAACATGTACGGTAAAATCATTAGAATTAAGTCCTAAACGATTACTTAGAATCAATCCATCAAATACTTTATCATCAAATTTGATATATTTTACACGGTGGCCAATTGTTTTCATTAAAATTTCGACATTGGTATTTTTATCAATTTTCATATTTAATAATTTACTTAAATAATCATTAGGTACAATCCTGCGACTTACCTTATCTAAACTACTATCCCAACTACTTGGAACACTAACTAGATAGGGATAAGCTAATTTTAAAACATTTCTAGAATCTTCTGTTTGACCATTACTTGCTAAATGATAATAAGCATCAATGTAATCCCCATCAAATTTAATGACTTCTCTTTCTGTACTTTGAATTGCCTTTTTGATTTTATTCTGATATTCATCATATTTATCACCCCAAAGTTCCTTTAAATAAGAACGATCACGATAAATTTGGGTAGCATTAAAATTTTTAATAGGAAGATTGCGACTTAATCTTTTGAGTGCATAAGTGCGTGCAATAACAGCTTGTGCCTTTAAACTTTCTTCTTGAAAAATAGCTGGCATTTCACCACTAACTACACCAAAAATATATTCCTCTAGTTTTAACTTTTCTATAATACCAGTACTCTTTTCCAAGTCAATTAGTTTATCACTAGAACTAGCATCAATTACCTCAACTGGTCGATGATAATTAAAATCATAATCACTTAAATATAAAGTTCCTATAATAATACCATTTTTGACAAGACAAACCTTATCTCCTTGAAAAGGTACTTTAGAACGTAATAAATAATTATGAATATTTTGATAAATATTAAAATTAGAATCTTGAACAGTTTCATCCATACTGGCAAATTCAAAAATATCATTTACGTATAAATATAAGATAGGTTTATTTTCTTCACTTACTAACATATATTTACTAAACATATTATCACCCAATAATATTATTGGAAAAATTTTGAAATCTCATACAAAAGTAAAAGAAAATCTACATTTTAAGAATACATTTGAATTTTTATAGTATAATAACTCTATAGCAAGGAGGTTCTATGCAAAATAAAATAGTTATATTTGATTGGGGTGGAGTTATTCTAAATCATTACCCGGATAAAAATAATCAAAAAGAAGCAATTATAAGAACCATCAGATATTTTAATTCTACGTTAACAGATGAAGAAGCTTATTCTATCTATGAGAACACTTTATTAAATGAAAATGGTATCTATATTAGTGCAGAAGATTCAGAAGAAAGTAAGATAAAATGGGTAAATAGAATTAAAAATGCTGGAAAATTTGAAACGACAGTAGAAGAATTTTCTAAAAAATTTGAAACAGAATATGAAAAAATTGGCTATTATAAAGAAGTGGTTGATTATATCCAGTCTTTGAAAGAAAAATGTAAAATTGGCCTATTTTCCGACTTAATATATACCTGTTATACTGCTCTAGATAAGCAAGTAGATTTATCTCAATTTGATTATGTATGGTTATCTTATCAAACACATCTTAGAAAAGATAAGATAGAAGCATTTATGTTAGTAGAAGAAGATACACAAATACCACCGGATCATATTATGTTTATTGATGATACCACTAGAAATATTGAAAATGCTAAAAAAAGAGGATGGTATACCTGTCAGGCACGAGGTTCAGACTTTCCTAAAATCAAAGAAGAAATAGAAAAATTTTTAACCAATGAAAAAGAACTAAAACTCAAAGTATTTTAGTTCTCTTTCTTTACTACAATCTTTACCAGTTTGATAACTTAAATTACCAATAACCCTTTTTAAACTAATTTTCTTATCATAATATAAATATTGATTAATTTCCTGAATCATTTTCGTAGTATGATCTAAAGCACTAGTATAAAGTTCTAATATAGATTGATTACTTTTAGTCCTTTTATCAGTAGGGTTATACCACTTTTTATGATCAAGATTCAAAAATTCTTTCTTTCCTTTCCAACTAATATGATAAGAAAGGGGTACTTTTCTAAGTAAACTTTTTGGACAAATAAAATCAATAATATGGTAAAAAAACTTTTTAACACCAGTAGGATCATAACGAAATACTCGGTAAAAAAATTTCATTTGATTTCCTGCAGTGAAATAATATTGATGAAAATTATTGACATGGAATACTTCTTTATAAGTAAAATCCATAACCTCAATTAATTCTTTCTGAAAAGAATCTATATTAAAACAGAATTGATAGCATTTAAACTTATGGGGATTTTTTCCAGTTCTAAGTCTAAATAGATAATTATCAAAATATGATTCCATTTCATTATGTAATTGATTATATTTATAGGTAGACTTATCCTTTTTGTTAAACTCTCCCGTTTTATAAATAATATAGGGATGCATCGTACTATCTAAAACATAATGAGATAACATTCCATATAAGTAAGCCATCACTTGAGGATTATATTGATGATGATTATATTTAATATAATTAATTAAAGTAGAGAAAAAATCATAGACCTGTTCTTTTTGTGTACGATAACCAAAATCTCTAATTTTTTTACCAGATTTAAAATTCGTAATATTATAAAAAAATAAAATATCTGTATTCTGAGCAAAAAATTTTAAATCTTCTTTATAGTCCATTAATAATTCTTTACTTCGAATACTAAGTTTATCATATAAATCAAGCACAAAATATGCATGTGTAATCGTACCAGCCATAAAAATCCTCCCAATAAATTCATTTTATCATAATTTTTCATATTTTTTTCATATATTTTACACAATTACTGTGCTATAATCTATGCTAGGTGAGAGATTATGAGTAATAAAGAGTTTAAAAATTTAGAAGAACAAATTACGATTATGGAATATAAAGGAATGACTTTTCCAGATAGAGAATATGCTAAGGAAGTATTGTTGCGTGAAAATTATTTCTTTTTAAATGGTTATCGTCACCTATTTTTAAAATCAAGTAAAGAAAGAAAATTTATACCAGGAACAACATTCGATGAATTATACAGCTTATTCTTATTTGATAGAACATTTCGTAATATTATTTTTAAAAATTTATTAGTAATTGAAAATAATATGAAATCCATTATTTCGTATCAATTGTCTAAAAAGTATGGTTACAAAGAAAATGAATATTTAAAACCAAAGAATTTTACAACAGCACCAGAAAAATCAAGACAAGTGCAAGATTTAATAAAAAAGATGAAAAGGCAAGTAAGGGTAAATGCACCACAACATAGTGCTACGAGCCATTATGTAAGTAACTACGGTTATATTCCATTATGGATTTTAGTAAAAGTATTATCATTTGGTATTGTTGGTGAATTATTTGCCATATTAAAAAAAGAGGATCAACAGCAAATTGCAGAAATCTATGGTGTAAGTGTAGAAAATTTAATGATGTATTTACCAATTTTATCTAATTATCGTAACTTATGTGCTCATGAAGATATCGTATTTGAAAATCATACACAAAGAGCAATTGATGATACTTTATATCATAGTTTATTAGGAATTGATAAGATGGATGGAGAATATATTTATGGTAAGAATGATATTTTTGCTCTTATTATTATCATAAAACAGATGTTAAAAGAAAATGAATTTAAGGATATGACTTTAGAAATTGAACATGCACTTGATAATCTAGAGTATAATCTAAAAACGATTCCAATTACCAAAGTATTAGATCGTATGGGATTCCCTAAAAATTGGAGTCAATTAGCAAATATCACAAGGAAGGTGGAAGAATGAGAGGAAAATTAATAACATTAACATCAATATTAGTAGCATTTATACTAGGTGGGGGTGCTATGTATTATTTTGTTGAATCAAATCAGGAAGGAAATAGTAAAGTATCAACTACTGCCACTTATACTACAGGAGTGATTAAATGTAGTAATGATATCACAATCGATGAAACTGGTATTTCAACAGCAGTAGGAGAAATTTATGATGCAACTGTAACTATTCAAAATTATAACAGTGGAAAATTAATTTCTTCTGGAAGCGGCTTTATTTACAAAAAAGATGATAAATATGGATATGTTATGACAAATCATCATGTTGTTGATGGTGCGGATAAAGTGATTATCACACTATCAAATGATGACCAAGTAGAAGGAGAAGTAACAGGAAGCGATGAATATCTAGATTTAGCTGTTGTAAAAATTGATCAAGATCATGTAAAACAAGTGGCTACAATAGGTACGAGTGAAAATGTAAGTTTAGGTGATACCATTTTTACAGTAGGTTCACCAGTTGGATATGAATACCGTGGTACTGTAACTCGTGGTACGTTATCTGGAAAAAATAGAATGGTAGAAGTAAGTATCGCATCAACAAATGACTTTGTAATGAGAGTATTACAGATAGATGCTGCAATTAACCCTGGAAATAGTGGTGGACCATTAGTAAATATTAATGGAGAAGTAATTGGTATTAATTCCTTAAAATTAGTAGAAGATGAAATAGAGGGTATGGGATTTGCTATTCCTATTGAATATGCAATGGAATATGTAGATGAATTAGAACAAGGAAAAGAAATAGAAAGACCATTTATTGGAATTTCTATGTTAAATGCAACAGATGCTTATCGCTTATATCAAAATGGAATTATGTTGGATGATAGTGTCGAATCTGGTGTAGTGATTATTAGTGTTAGTAAGGATAGCGGAGCTGAAAAAGCAGGACTAAAAAAAGGAGATGTCATCTTGGCTGTAAATGGTTCTTCTGTATCAAATGCTGCTTACTTAAAGTATGAATTATATCAATATCATGTTGGAGATACTATTGAAATTACCTATATGAGAAATAATAAAACGAAAACAGCTAAGGTAACATTAACGAAAATTGAAGAAGTGGAAGAATAAAAATAATAAAAAGGGAAAACTTTGATGAAATGTTTCAAATAGAATGGTTTCATTTAGGTTTTCTTTTTTGATAATTATAGGAAATATTATTTACTTTATAGAAATTTTTATTGTATAATAATATTAGTGAGAGAAAGAAATGGAGAAGATTTTATGAAGAAGTTAAAAAGTTTAATAATGATTTTATTAACAATTACTGTTCTCCTACCTTTTAATGTATTTGCAGAAGATGAAAAACCAGAGGCAGGAAAAGAACCAGTAAATATTTATATCTTTCGTTCTGATACTTGTCAGCATTGTATTAATACCATGAATTTCTTATCAGAAATTGAAGAAGAATATGGAGACTACTTTGATGTCTATGATTATGAAGTATCTAACCTAGAAAATAGTGAATTATATCAAGAAGTAGCAGAATTTATGGGAGATACTGCAGGTGGAGTTCCTTATATCGTAATTGGTAAGTATACTTATCCAAATGGATTTGAGCCAGATTCTCAAGCAAACGAAACTCAAACTATGGGAGAACAGTTAATTGAAAGAATCTTAGAAATCTATGAAAGTGATGATCGTTATGATGTAATGGAAGCTATTAAGAATAAACCTGATTATAGCAATATCGTTGGGATTGCAGCTATTGTTTTAATTGGTGGTTTAGTAGTAGTAGCAGTAGTATCAAGAAGGCAAAATAGTTAATAAAACCAAAAATCAGAACTAGAAATAGTTCTTTTTTTTGTAGTTTTTTAAAAAGAAAAATATATTTTTGGTAAATCATAGATGATTATGAGACGAGTTTACAAAACAGCATATCGGAATATGTAGAAATTTGTTATAATGAATATGAGAATCTGGTTACAAATTTAGGAGGATTAAAACAGTGATAAAAGAGTATTATAATTTTATAAAAGATTATTTACAACTAGCAGAATTAAAAATGAAATATATAGTAGTAAATGTTGTATCTGCTTTTTTCTACAAAGGATTTTCAATTTTATTACCATTAGTTGCGTCATTAATAATAAAATATTTAACTTTAAATGATGCTATAATGACATATAATTGTTTAGGAATATTTTTGATAATTTATATTTTATATATAATTGCATTGTATATAAATTATCGTATATATGGATTTAATGTGAACTTTGTATATGATAAGCTAACAACTAAAATATTAAATAAGCTAATTAGTGTTGATAATAATTTTACTAGAATTATTAGTAAAGGTAGATTAATGAATTCTATTAATTCAGATATTATAGATATAGGTGATATGAACGATAGAATTTCAGAACTATTAACGGGACTAGTTCAAATAATCGCTGTGCTTGTGATAGTTTCTACTTATAATATATATTTATGTTTGATATTAATTGTTTTTGCTTTTCTATATATTATTGTTAGAAATAATTCAGATAGAAAAATTAACTTTTATCATAATAAGGTTGTAGTTCAAGATGATAAGTATAGCACCTTACTTACACAAATTGTATCAGGGTTACAAGAAATAAAGACATTTAATATGCTGCCCAAACTAACTAATAAGTTAAATTTCATACAAAGTAGATTTACCAAATGTTATAAAATAAAAAGACACTATTATACAATTCGAGATAATGATGTAAAATTTATTACTTATATTTTTAGATTTTTACTTTATACATTATTAATTTTATTAATGGCAAAAGGAAAAATAGAAGTTAGTATATTAGTATTGATTGTTTCTTATCATGAATATTTAGTTACTTATATAAACGATTTTATAGATTCATCATCAACTATTAGAGAAGTAAACACAGCAGTAAATAGGGTTAATGATATATTAAGTTATAATTCACAAAGTATTAATTTTGGAAATATTAACACTAATGATATTTATGGAATTATTGAATTTAAAAATGTTACTCTTAATATTAAAAATAATATTATTTTAAATAATATAAATTTAAAAATAGATCATAATGAAGTAGTAGCAATAGTTGGAGAAGCAGGAAGCGGAAAAACAATGATGTTTAATTTGCTTTTAAGATTATTTGAGCCAACTAAGGGTAAAATTACTTTAGATAATATTAATATATTCGATTTTTCTAAAGAAATATATTCAAGCAATGTATCTATAGTTAATCAAAAACCTTTTATATTTAATATGAGTATAAGAAAAAATTTAGATTTTGTTGATGATAATATTGAGCATCAAATAGAAGCTTGTAAAAAAGCAGGTATTCACAATTTTATTGAAACACTTCCAAATGGTTATAATACGATTTTAAGAGAAAATGGAAGTAATATTTCAGGTGGACAAAAACAAATGATATCAATTGCAAGAACTATTCTTTCAGATGCTGAAGTAATATTATTAGATGATATAACAACATCCCTTGATCCTGATACAGCAAAATTAGTTCCAAAATTGATTGACAATTTAAAGAAAGATCATACTATCATAATGATTACTAAGAAACCAGATTTAATGCGTTCAGCTGATAGAATCGTTGTACTTGATAAAGGAAAAATTGTGGATGTTGGAACACACAAACAATTAATTGAACGAAACGAAATATATCAAATGCTACAATCAAGAAAATCACCAAGTAGAATTGGAGTGTTTAATAATGATTAAAAGATATTATTTGATAGTTAAGAAATTTTTTAGTTTAGGTGCTAATAATAAGAGGTTGTTATTTCATTTATTTTTTTCAACTTTTTTAAGAAACATTTCACTATTAACTCTGCCATTTGCAGCTTCAAGAATAGTAAATTATGCAACAAAAGGCGATTTCCTAACTACATTTATGTGGGCAATATTTTTTTTAGTATGCAGTTTAGTTTATGTGTTGCTTCATCATTATAATTATGTATCTTATGCCAATAATTCAATATTTACGCATAATAAGTTACAACAATTAATTTTAAATAAAGTAACATCTTACGATGAGAATTTTACCAAGAATATATCAACAGCTTATATTGTTAATACAGCATTTAATGATGTTGGAAAAGTAATGCAAGTACCTGATGAAATATTTGATGTAATAACTGAGATTATAAGTATTATTATAGCTTTAATAATACTAACAACTGTAAATATCTATATTGGTATAATTGCACTAGTATTAAACTTAATTTCATTATATGCATTGAGTAGAAATATGAAAAAAAGAGATTATTATTTATCAGAACAAAGAAAATATCAAGATTATATATCTGGTTTAATGGGTCAGGTTTTAGATGGAAATAAAGAAATTAAATCATTTAATATGAAAGATGATTTAAACAATTATTTAGAAAACTATAAAAAATCATGGAGGAAAAATTATTTTTTAAAAAGGAAATATAATGACTATGTCTGGGTTCTAGTTCCCACTATATTAGGTTTTGGAAAAATTGCAGTCTATTTTATCTTAATCTATTTAATATTGAATGGGCAATATGATGTAGCAACATTAGTATTAGTTATTGGTTATTATGAAAATATTCAATCTGAATTTCAAAAATTATATGGAAGATTAGATACAGTATCTAGTAATTCAACAAGAGTGGATAGAATTTATAAAATATTGAATTACAAGACTAAAAATATGCTTGAATTTGGTTCTATAAATAATGATGACATAAATGGTAAAATAGAATTTAAAAATGTATTTTTTACTTATGATAAACAAGTGATAATGAAAGATGTTAGTTTCGAAATACTTCCACAATCATTTACCGCTATTGTTGGAAAAAGTGGAAGTGGGAAATCTACGATTTTTAGATTGTTATTGAGATTATATAAAACTAATAAAGGACAAATTTTATTAGATGACAAAGATATATATGAATATACGAAAGAGGTTTACTCTAGTAATGTTTCTATAGTTACTCAAAAGCCATTTATATTTGATATGAGTATACGAGAAAATTTAAATTTAGTAGATTCTAATCATGAACATCAAATAGAAGCTTGTAAGCGTGCAGGGATTCATGATTATATTATGAGTTTAAAAGATGGATATAATACGAAATTAGTTAGTGATGCAGAAAATTTATCTAGCGGACAAAAACAATTGTTAGCACTTGCTAGAACACTACTTTCAAAATCAGAAGTATTATTATTTGATGAAGTAACTTCCTCTTTAGATATGAATACATCTAAACAAATAATAAACATATTAAAAGATTTAAAGAAAGATCACACCATTTTAATGATTACTCATAAACCTGCTCTTATGAAAATGGCTGATGAAATCATTGTTATAGATAATGGTAGATTGGTTGGAAAAGGAAATCATAAAAATTTAATAGAAAATAACAAATATTATCAAAGATTACAAAAATAGAATGTTATAAGCTGAAATTCAAATAAAATTTCTGCACTAATAAATTTCAGTGATAAACCAAGTTTTAGACAACTAGGTAACACACTACTAAGTAGGTAAACCAACTTAGATGTGTGCAAAGGGATAAAATCCTTTTGAAACTCCATTTAAGCAACATATCACAAACTAACCGTAAGTGATATTGTTGCTTTTTTATTTAAAACAAGTTTAAATAAAAAAGAATACTATCTCCACTCCCATTGCTTAC
>CANRKU010000030.1 GCA_947631295.1 uncultured Bacilli bacterium | reverse complement strand
TGTTTCAATTAACATTTTACTGGATCAATCGCTTTTTGTATACATTAATCGGTGTCACATCAATTGTAACACTACATAATTTTACACTATCGATATACATTTTAAATTGACATTTTCTTTTCATATGTTATAATAATTCTACTTATTAGAAAAGAGGAATGCAGTACGAAAAATTTATATATTAATCCTAAGAACTTATATTTAGTTGATATTATAGACACTTTAGATAAAAACTCTATTGTAAGTTCTATAAGAAATAAAGTTGGTGTTATTCAGTTAGGAAAAAAATATTTTGAATTAGAAAAAATAAAAAAAAGAGGACTGATTTTGCCAATACCATTATCAATAAATAAATCAAGAACTAAGAGGTACATGGATTTAAATCATTTAATTCCATTTCCTTATCCTGAAGATTTTAATGACAAAGATGCTACCTTACAATCATTAAAATCAGTTTACCGTAAATATTTATTTGAAAATGTTGAATCTATGATGAAAACTGAAAATATTCAAAAAATATATGTAGGAGATATTTTCCGATGCTATCATTATGAACCTGGGTATTTAAATACAGCATTATATTTCCATCAGGCAATTTTATTAAAATTCAAAAATGCTAAATACATGACTTTAAATAGCTTCTTAGAAGGTGAAAATGTGACTTATATTACGCAAAAGGTAGATGGAGAATGTTTCGTTGATTATGCCAGCTTACAAGAAAAAACATTGGAAGAAGCAAAAAATTTATATTATATGAAAAAAGAAAATAGAAATAGACAAAAATAAAAAAATTGGGTATAATGAATACAGAAATGCAGAGAAATCGAGGTATTTATAAGAATCTAATAGAGAGTCTATGTTTGGTGGAAATAGATAGAAAATTATAAATTAGTAGCGATGGAGTTGAACTAGTGAGTTTAGTAGCTAGTTACGGAGCACTTCCCGTTAGAAGAAATGAAGGGTATTCTATCTATAGAATAAATTAAGGTGGTACCGCGGGTTAACTCGTCCTTATTAGCAAGGAGGAGTTTTTTTATGGATTATGAGAAAGCAAAAAAAGCATTTGAAAACTATATGGATTCTTATGACAGAAAAAATAAACAAATTCATCTAAAATATGTACATACTTATAAAGTAGTAGAGTTAATGGCAGAACTTGCCTTTCGGTTAGGACTTGATAAAGACCAACTAGAACTTGCTAAAATAATTGGCTTACTACATGATATTGGTAGATTTGAACAAATTAAACAATATGGAACAATTTCAGATAGAAAAACTAATATGGATCATGCAGACTATGGATGCCATTATTTATTGGATGATCATCATATTCGAGATTTTGGTATTAATGAAGATACAAAAGAAGCCCAAATTATTTATTCTGCTATTAAAAATCATAATAAGTTAGAAATAGAAGATGGTTTAAGTGAAGATGAATTACTTTTCGCTAAAATGATTAGAGACATGGATAAAGTAGATATTTTTCGAGTGATAGCAGTTGAATATGAAATGAAATTTGATGCTGATGAAATATCCTCTGAAATACTAAAAAAATATAGTAATCATCAACAAATAGATACTAAGTTATTAAAAAATGCCAGTGATCAAACATTACTATATTTAAATTTTATTAATGATATTAATTTTAATGAAAGTTATGATATCTTAGTAGAAACAGATAATTTTGACTTATTCCTAGGAGTTATAGAAGTAAATGAAAATAGTGAAAAATTATGGAAAAAATTAAAAGAAATTAGTTTTGATCAAATTAATAAAGGAATAAAAAGTAATATATGATAAGAGGAAAATTATGGATTGTAACTGATGAAAATCAAATCTTAAAATCACTATTTTATAAAGAAATTCCTATGGGCGTTAGTCATAATCAAGGAATTAAGGAATTTGTCAATGAAAATAAATTAGAAATTGTCGTTAGAGAAGATGATTATCATGAAGCTCCCTGTATAATGGCAGAGTTAGGGCATATAGTAATTAAAAGCGAAGATAGTATAAAACAATTGATTTTTTATATTCCAGAAAATATAACAGATAGACAATTAGAATGGTTTTTATTAAATCAAGCCAAGCTATCTGATTATATTCAAATAGGTGCATATAGTCTTCACAAAACAGAAAATCAAAAAATAGAATGGAAAAAATTACATGGAATGAATGAAATTATGGTAGAGTTAAATCGAAAAAATTTAAAAAATGCTATAAAAAAGGAGAATTCAAATGTTAGATAAAAAATATAATCATAAATTAGTAGAAAAAGATAAATATAAATGGTGGCTAGAAAAACATTATTTTGAAGCAGGTAAAGATAAGAGTAAGGAACCTTTTTGTGTTGTGATTCCTCCACCAAATGTTACAGGAAAATTACATCTTGGTCATGCTTGGGATACCACTTTACAAGATATTATGATTCGTTATAAAAGAATGGATGGCTATGATACTTTATGGCTTCCTGGAATGGATCATGCCGGTATTGCAACGCAAGCAAAAGTAGATAAAAAATTAAAAGAAGAGGGAATTAAGCCAAGAGAAATGGATCGTGAAGAATGGTTAAAAGTAGCTTGGGCTTGGAAAGAAGAATATGCAGATAATATTCATAATCAATGGTCAAAGTTAGGACTATCATTAGACTATACAAGAGAAAGATTTACTTTAGATGATGGATTATCTAAAGCAGTTAGAAAAGTATTTGTTGATTTATATAATGAAGGTTTAATTTATCGTGGTGAAAGAATTATTAACTGGGATCCTGTTCAAATGACAGCTTTATCAAATGAAGAGGTTATCTATAAAGAAGACGAAGGAGCTTTTTACCATTTAAAATATTATTTAGAAGATAAAAGTATGTATTTGGATGTAGCTACAACCAGACCAGAAACTTTATTTGGAGATACTGCAGTTGCTGTTAATCCTGAAGATGATAGATATAAACACTTGATTGGAAAAAAAGTCATTTTGCCAGTTGTTGGAAAATTAATTCCCATCGTTGGCGATATTCATGCTGATCCTGAATTTGGAACAGGTGTAGTTAAAATTACCCCTGCTCATGATCCAAATGATTTTGAAGTAGGAAATAGACATCATCTAGAAAGAGTAGTAATTATGAATCCAGATGCTACAATGAATGAAAATGCTGGTAGTTATCAGGGATTAACAAGAGAAGAATGCCGAGATAAACTAATAGAAGATTTGAAAAAAGAAGATTTACTAATCTCTATTGAACCAATGACTCATAGTGTTGGACATAGTGAACGAACAGATACTGTCGTAGAACCATATCTATCAAAACAATGGTTTGTTAAAATGAGACCACTTGCAGATAGAGTATTAAAAAATCAACAAAATAAAAATAAAAAAGTAAACTTTGTTCCAGAACGATATGAAAAGACAATGAATCACTGGATGGAAATTACTTATGACTGGTGTATTTCTCGTCAGCTTTGGTGGGGACATAGAATACCTGCTTGGTATAAGGGTGATGAAATATATGTTGGCATGGAAGCCCCAACTGGTGAAGGCTGGGTTCAAGACAGTGATGTTTTAGATACTTGGTTTAGTAGTGCTTTATGGCCATTTAGTACATTAGGTTGGCCAGAAATTACAGAAGACTTTAAAAGATATTATCCAAATAATTGCTTAGTAACAGGATATGATATTATTCCATTTTGGGTAAATCGTATGACTTTTCAAGGACTTCATTTTACGAATAATCGACCATTTAAAGATTGCTTAATTCATGGTCTAATTCGTGATAAAGAGGGAAGGAAAATGTCTAAGTCCTTAGGTAATGGTGTCGATCCTATGGATGTTATTGAAGAATATGGAGCAGATTCTTTAAGATTTTTCCTAACAACTAATTCTGCTCCTGGTATGGATTTAAGATATGATAGTGAAAAAGTAAAATCTACTTGGAATTTTATTAATAAACTTTGGAATGCTTCTCGCTATGTCTTAATGAATATGGAAGATTTTAAAGAAGAAAATTATTCTTTAGAGAATTTATCTTTATCCGATCAGTGGATTTTAGAAAAATTAAATGAATTAATAAAAAGTGTAAGAACAAGTATGGAAAAATATGAGTATCATAATGTAGGAAATGAACTATATAGTTTTATATGGGAAGATTTCTGTGATTGGTATATTGAACTTTCTAAGAGTAATATGAATGATACCACCAAGAGTGTACTACTTAAGGTATTAACCTCTATTTTAAAAATGTTACATCCATTTATGCCTTATGTAACAGAAGAAATCTATCAAATGTTACCAATTAAAGAAACAGAATCTATTATGATTAGTTCTTATCCAAAAGTAGAAAATATTGATTATCACAAAGAAAAAGAAATAATTGATAAAGTATTAGAAGATATTGTTGCGATTCGTAATTTAAAACAATCAAATGCCATTACGAAAGATGCTAAGATTAAAGTAGAGGTTGATGATGATTTAAAAGATATTTATTATTCTCAACTAAAAATAAAAGAAGAAAATTTAATCATAGAGTCCAACAATGAGTTATTAAGTACTGATTATCAATCTAAAAATATTCATATCACTTATTATTATGAAGGTAGTAAAGAGGATTTGAATAAAAAGCAGGAAGAAATAGAAAAATTAAAACAATCTATTTCAAGACGTGAAAACTTATTAGCAAATGAAAATTATGTCAAGAAAGCTCCTGCTAATATTGTGGAAATGGATAGAAAAAAATTAGAAGAAGAAAAAGAAAAATTAGCATTATTGGAAAAATAAAAAAAGTAAGTAAATGATTAAATTTCATTTACTTACTTTTTATCTTTATAGATTATTAGATATGTATTTCTATTTTCTATATACTTTAAGGTGTTGAGGATTATTCATTTTTAATTCTTCAGCATTTGATTGTTCGATGCCATTTAATTTAATAATACATTTTTCTTGTTCACTAAATAAAAAGGCATATTCATTCATAGCATATGGGCCTAACATATTTAACTTTCTCTTGATGATTTCTTTATAGTCGATTGTTCTTAAATATTCTATTAATTTGTCATTGCCAGCTTGTAGTCTTGTTTTGAGTGTACGATAATATGGATGAATACCAACTTTACTCAATAGATTATAATTATCTTTTAATTTAAATCCATATCCATCATATTCTATATAAGACTGAAAAGTTTCACTAAATGGTTGATTTATAATTTCAAAATGATACCTGCTATCCTCATTCTGATGAAGAATTATGTATCCTATTGTTAAAGTGCATAACAAATTATCAATACGATCAAAATTGATACATAATAATGATGATATTATATTCTCTAAGGTTATTTTCATAATTTTTCCCATCCTTTTAACATTAATATATCATTAAAAAAATAAAAAAACAAGAAAAAATAAAAAAATATTAGCACTCTATATTGACATCTGCTAAAAATAGAGTTAAGATATCGATTGTTAGGAGATGATTGTTTTGAAAAAACAGTTTAAAGCAGAATCAAAAAAATTATTAGATTTAATGATTAATTCAATCTATACCAATAAGGAGATTTTTTTAAGGGAATTAATTTCCAATGCAAGTGATGCAATTGATAAGTTGTATTATTTATCTTTAACGAATAAAGAAATAAAAGTAAAGAAAAGTGATTTTAAAATTACTTTAGCAGTAGATAAAGAATCTAGAACTCTTACGATTACCGATAATGGTATTGGTATGAATCAAGAAGAATTAGAAGAAAATTTAGGTACTATTGCCAAAAGTGGATCTTCTTTGTTTAAAGAAGAAATGGAAAAAAAGAAAAATATTGATATCATTGGTCAATTTGGTGTAGGATTTTATTCATCCTTCATGGTAGCAAGTAGTGTTAAAGTAACATCTAAAAAATTTGATAGTGATAAATCCTATACTTGGGAATCTAGTGGCGTTGATGGATATCAAATGAAAGAAACCGAAAAGGATACCATTGGTACGGAAATCATCCTTACTCTAAAAGAAGGAGAAGAATATGATGAATTCTTAGAAGAATATAAATTAAGAGAAATTGTTAAAAAATACTCTGATTATATTTCTTATCCTATTACGATGATGGTAACTCACCGTCATAAAAAAGATAATTCTGATGAATATGAAGAACACAAAGAAGAAGAAACTTTAAATAGTATGGTTCCTCTTTGGAAAAAAGATAAAAAGAATATAAAAGAAGAAGATTACCAACAATTTTATCATGATAAATTCTTTGACTATGAGGATAGCCTTCAAACTATACATTCAACAGTAGAAGGAAAATGCACTTATACAACACTTTTATATATACCTTCTCATGCACCTTATGATTTTTATACAAAAGAATATGAAAAAGGATTACAGCTTTATGCAAATGGAGTTCTCATCATGGATAAATGTAAAGAACTATTACCAGATTATTTTAGCTTTGTAAAAGGACTTGTTGATACTAGTGATTTATCTTTGAATATTTCAAGAGAAATGTTACAGCAAGATAAAAATTTAGGATTAATTGCTTCTAATATTGAAAAAAAGATACAAAAAGAATTAATTTCTATGTTAGAAAATGATCGAGAAAAATATGAAAAATTCTTTCAAGCCTTTGGTATGCAACTTAAATTTGGAATCTATAATAGTTATGGAATGAAAAAAGAAGAATTACAAGATCTATTATTATTCCATTCTTCTCAAGATAAGAAATTTATAACATTAAAAGAGTATCTATCAAGAATGAAAGATAAGCAAGATAAAATATATTATGCCTGCGGAGAAACCATTGATAAGATTGATCTTCTTCCTCAAGTAGAACAGGTAAAAGAAAAAGGTTATGAAGTACTATACTTAACCGATTATGTAGATGAATTTGTAATGCAAGTACTAAATGAATATGAAGGTAAGAAATTTGCTAATGTATCTAGTGATATCGATTTAGATAGTGAAGATGAGAAAAAAGCTTTAGAGAAGAAAAATGAGCAGCTAAAAGATGTTTTTGCTGTTATGAAGGAAACTTTAAAAGATGAAATAAGTGATATAAGACTTACACATCGTTTAAAGAACCATCCAGTATGTTTAGTTAGTAAAGGTAATGTTTCTTTAGAAATGGAAAAAGTTATTAATGCAATGCCAACGGATGAAAAAATTAAAGCTGAAACCATTTTAGAAATTAATGAAAATCATGAGATTAGTAAAAAAATAGAAAAGTTATATAAAGAAGATAAAAAAGAATTAGAAAAATACACAAAAATATTGTATGCTCAAGCTAGATTAATTGAGGGATTACCAATTGAGAATCCAACAGAAATTAGTAATTTAGTATGTGAATTACTAGCAAAATAAAAATGTAGACAAAAAGAGAAAAATGGTGTTAAATATAAAAGAAAAGAAGTATGTTTTAAATACTTCTTTTGATTTACATATAATAATAATAGAAAAAATGATGGAGGAATGAAAATGCAATATGAAAATAGTGAACTTGATATGAATGATGAGGTAAAAAATACAGAAGGATATATTGAAACTATTATGTTAAATGTTTTAGGTTGTTCTGACAAAAATTATGTTATAAAAAAAATACAGTATTTTAGAAATAATATAAAAGATAACCCAGAATATCTAAAAGTTATATTAGATTATGAACAAATAAGTCCAATATTGACAGAAAAAATTTTAAGGGAATATCAAGCTACACAGGATAAAGGAACATGGTTACGAATTTACCAACTTTTTCTATCACAAATAGCTAATTTAATAGTATTAGAAGAGTATTCAGAAGCTATTACGAAATATAACCAATTGACAGAAGCCTTAAAAAAATATTTTGGAATAACCAATAATGAAAATTATAAAAATTATATAAAAATGCATAAAAAGACATCAAAAGTAAAAATGATATTGCCATCAAGTAATTTACCAGCCTAAATTGCAAATAACTTTTATTTTTTGTTGATAAATGCTATCTCTATACTGTATAATTTTACTAGGAAGTGATAAAAATGGATGGAAAAGAATTGAAAGAAATCACAAGTCGTGATGTAGATTTCGCTCAATGGTATACAGATATATGTAAAAAAGCTGAATTAATTGATTATTCTAGTGTAAAAGGATGTATGATTATTAGACCATATGGTTATGCTATTTGGGAAAATATACAAAAAGAATTAGACAGAAGATTTAAAGAAACAGGACATGAGAATGTATATATGCCAATGTTTATTTCCGAATCCTTATTACAAAAAGAAAAAGATCATGTAGAGGGATTTGCTCCTGAAGTGGCTTGGGTAACACAAGGAGGTAATGAAAAACTTCCTGAAAAGTTATGCGTAAGACCGACCAGTGAAACTTTATTTTGTGAGCATTATGCAAATATTGTTAAAAGTTATCGAGATTTACCCAAATTATACAATCAATGGTGTAGTGTAGTTCGTTGGGAAAAGACAACACGTCCTTTTTTAAGAAGCCGAGAATTTTTATGGCAGGAAGGTCATACCGTTCATGCAACTAGTGAAGAAGCAAAAGAAGAAACATTAAAAATGTTAAATATATATGCTGATTTTTGTGAAGAAATTTTAGCGATTCCAGTAGTTAAAGGAGAAAAAACAGAAAAAGAAAGATTTGCAGGAGCAGAGTCTACTTATACAATTGAAGCACTAATGTATAATGGAATAGCCCTACAATCAGGAACAAGCCACTATTTTGGAAACGGATTTGCTAAAGCATTCAATATGAAATTTATGGATGCCGATAATAAAGAAAAATATATGTTTCAAACTTCGTGGGGAATGTCAACACGTATTATTGGAGCACTAATTATGACACATAGCGATGATCATGGTTTAGTACTCCCACCAAATATTGCTCCAATAAAAGTAACAATTATCCCTATTGGAAAAAATAATACAGAAATATTAGATAAAAGTTATGATATAGCACGTAATTTAAAATTAGAGGGAATTACATGCAATGTTGATAATAGTGAAAAAACACCTGGTTTTCGTTTTGCAGAAGCTGAAATGAGAGGAATTCCAATCCGTATTGAAATAGGTCCAAGAGATTTAGAAAACAATCGTTGTATTTTAGTAAGACGTGATACTTTAGAAAAAATAGAAGTATCTTTAGACAATATAATAGAAGAGGTTATTAAACTACTATTAGAAATTCAAAATAGTCTATATTTAAGAGCAAAAATAAGACGTGATGATATGACAAAATCAGTGTTAACAATAGAAGAAATGAAAGCTTTATCTGAAAGAGAAAATGGATTTATAAAAGCCTACTGGTGTGGAGATCGTGCCTGTGAAGATAAAATTAAAGAAGAAACAGGTATTACCTCACGTTGTATCCCTTTTGATGAAGATAATCAAGATGGAAAATGTTGTGTGTGTGGAAAAGATGCCAAACATTTTGTATATTGGGGAAAACAGTATTAGACCTAATTTAGGTCTTTTTTTCTTTCCATAAACAGGATATAATAATAATAGAATAGGGAGGGTATATGTTAGGAAAAATTATAGAAATTTTAGAAAATTCGGTATTATTGAAATTAACTGATAATTTTAATACGAAGATAAATCTTATTAATAAATATGTCATGATTGATGATGAAAAAAGTAAAATAATAGGAGAAATTGTATCAGTTAAAAATGATATTATATCTATTAATTTACTGGGAGAATTAATAAATCAGGAATTTGTATTTGGATTATTAGGAAAACCTTCACTAGATGCTAAAGTATATCTATTAACAGATGAAGCTAGTTCCATCATTATTGGTATGGAAGGAGAATCCTCTAATCAAAAATTGTTGATTGGTAATAGCCCTATTTACGAAAATGTAAAAATAGGAGCAGATATTAATAAATTTTTCAGTAATCATTTTGCTATTTTAGGATCTAGTGGTAGTGGAAAAAGTAGTGGCTTTGCTAGAATTATCCAAAATTTATTTACCATGAAAAAATACATTGCATATAACGCTAATATTATTCTTTTTGATGCATATGGAGAATATCATCATGCCTTTCAGTCTATTTCCACCATGAATCCTAATATCTCATTTAAATCATACACTACAAATCTTAATTATTCAGAAAGTGAACTATTAAGAATTCCTGTTTGGTTATTAGGTGTAGATGAATTGGCTTTATTGTTAGGGGTAGAAAAACATTCTCAACTACCTATTATTGAAAAGATGTTGAAATTAGTCAATGTTTTTGCTAGAGAAGAAAAGGAAGTAATTAAACATAAAAATGATATTATTGCGCGTGCTATTTTGGATATTTTAAGTAGCGGAAGATCAGCATCTCAAATTAGAGATCAGATATTTTCTATTCTATCAACTTATTATACAAAGGATTTAAATTTAGAAACTCCAATTATACAACCTGGATATAATAGAACATTAAGACAATGCTTAATTATTGATAGTACAGGAAAAATAAGAGAAATGGAAGTCATCATGACCATTATTCAAAGCTTTTTAGATGATACATTAGAATTGAGTATGCCAAAAGGAGCATTTGCTTATACGTTAGAAGATTTAGAAAAAGCACTTGATTTTGCATTAATTAGTGAAGGAATTTTAAAAAGTGATAAAATTTATGATGAGAATAATTTATTGAAAGTGCGTCTACATTCTTTAATACATAGTGATAATGGTGAATATTTTAAATATCCTGATTTTGTATCTAAAGAAGAATATATTAGAAGAATATTAACTACTTCTGGAGGAAGAAAAGCACAAATTATTAACTTTAATATTAATTATATTGATGATAGTTTTGCAAAAGTAATTACAAAAATATATTCAAAATTATTATTTGATTATTCCAAATCTCTACTTAATCGTGGACAAATTACTTTTCATATTATTTTAGAAGAGGCACATCGTTATGTTCAAAATGATATTGATCAATTTTTATTAGGGTATAATATTTTTGAACGTATTGCCAAAGAAGGAAGAAAATATGGAGTATTACTAGGTTTAATTAGTCAAAGACCAAATGAATTATCAAATACTTGTATATCCCAGTGTAGTAATTTTTTGATTTTTAAGATGATATATCCAGATGACATAGAATATATTTATAAGATGATTCCAAATATTACATATGAAATAGTAAATCGTTTTAAAATATTATCACCAGGTAGTTGTATTGCATTTGGAATTGCTTTTAAAGTACCAGTAATGATTAAGTTAGAAATGCCAAATCCAGCTCCAGATAGTAGTAACAGTGATATTAGTAAAATATGGTTTTTAGAACAAAAGCAAAATTAAATGTATAGTTGTAAATGATGTGAGACCAAAAAAGTAAAAAAATTAAAGTGATATGATATAGTAAAAATGATAATT
>CANRKU010000029.1 GCA_947631295.1 uncultured Bacilli bacterium | reverse complement strand
ATTTGTTACTAACTTGTCATCATACTTTAAGTTGCATTTAACTTTAAAAAGTTGCGTTTACTTTTAAATTTGAGCTTATTTTTACTAAAATTTTAAATTTTATAGTGAAAATGTTCATTCTATAAATTTTTATTATTGTTCCTTAAAGAAATTTAAAATTGATTCTCTTCCTCGAATGATTTCTACTACTTTGTGATTATTTACTCTAATTATAGTTGGATTTTCTACTCTCAAATCATTAATGTTATCAATGTATTCTTTAATACTTGCATCATCAGAAGCAACTATATTTTGATTACTATTTTTTTCTAAATCCACAATATAAAATGGTTTTGCATTATCTTTTTCTAAATAACTATCTTTTAATGATAAATAATAGCTAGCAAATGTATCGGTAAAGTTAAATAACATTACGTAGTATTCATTCTGGTTACGATTTAAAATTTCTCCTGATAGGATTTCTTCATATTGAATACTAGTTTCTTCTTTTTCTTCGTTTTTATTTTTTCCTAATTTAATTTCACCTGTTGCTAAAGCTGTTATCAAATAAGTTATGACTAGTACTAAAACAACTATTACAGTAATTTTTATTACTTTACTATATTCTGTATCACTACTAGAATTAATTTTATAAGAATTTCTTTTTGTCTTTTTACTCATGTTAATCACCACAACTAAATTATAGCATGTTCTTAAAAAAAAGCAAAGAAAAAGAAGATTACTCTTCTTACTTTTGATTCATTGTTGGAATTACATTAACACTTCTAGCAATATCAATCAATTCATTTTGACTCATTACATCAGAGACTAAGTAGTAATCTACTCCATTACTACTCCAAGTAATAGAATTATCCGTTAATGCTCCTACCGTATCGATTAATAAATATGGTTCTCCATAAGTTGGTATAATTGAAAATTCTTCTTCAATACTAGATGTTTCTTCTACTAATAAAAATGGTTTTTCACCTTCAAAAGTCATGATTACTCTTTCCCCATCTGTTTTATCTATTTTTTCTTCTGAGGCTAATACTGTTCCCGTTGGGATATATAACGGATAAACAATATCTTCTAAAGAAGCCGTAGTTTCTGTTTGTTGTTCATTATTGTTTTCTGGAGTATTAGAATTAGTATTAGTGTTTGTATTCGTATTGTCATTATTATTAGTATTTGTTGAATTATTATTACTTGCATTATCGTTTTTATTTTCTTCTACTCCCATAATTTTATTTAAATCAAAAGTATCATTACTAATAGATGGATTAGTATCAATTGTTAGGAAAGTCATTGTCATTTGACTAATATCATTTTCATCTACTACACTAACTTTCTTTAAATTAAAATTTTTATCGAAAGTTACATTTTGTCTTACTAATTTACGATTATTTGGATAATTTACATTAGTTGTAAATACATAACCATTTTCATTTTCAATTATGCTTCTTTCTTCATCTTTTATAATATCATCTAAAATAGATTGAATTAAGTATACCTGTGAATTATTATATGGCCAATCACTCTGGAATTTAAAACTTTTGTTTAAGGATGGTGTTAAGACATAAACTCCATCTTCATTTTTTAAAATTATTTGTTCATGACTATTACTACGATTTTTTAAACTAACATAATATTTATCTTTTTTTTGATAAATGACTTTTACATCATAATTATAAACATCATCATTGTTTACAATTTCCAAATCTCCTGTTAATTCATACACTTTTAAATTATTATATTTCTTCGTAATATCTTTTAATACATCCTTACTATTATTTCCAAAACATCCTGTTACAAAGCAACAACATACTAACATTAAAACTAAAAAAAATTTTTTCATTTTCACTCCTCTTTTCCTTCATTTAATACTATGAATTAAAAAAAACATTATTCATGAATATTTTTTCTTAAAATGATTATCATAATACTGAAATATGAAAAGGAGGATTTTATGCAAACACTTCAAAAAGTAGCTCTAGTTTTAATTATAATTGGAGCAATTAACTGGGGACTTATTGGACTATTTGATTTTAATTTAGTAGAAACATTATTTGGAACAGACAATGTTATTACTAAGATCGTATATGTCCTAGTAGGTATTTCAGGAATTATTGATATTAGTTTATTATTTAATGACTATGAATAAAAAAGTACTGAGCTCAGTACTTTTCTTATTTTATTTTTCTTCTATTTTTATTTTTACTTTTTTGGTTTTAGATTCATAATTTAATCTTAAATCGCTTCCTGTTACCTTAACATCCACTTCATATTCACCTGGTGTATAGCCACTTAAGTCTACTGTTGCAGTGATAGTATTAGGATCTAAATTATTTACAACATCACTACTACCTTTTACAATTACTGTAACAATACTATTTTCTTTAGATATTGCATAAGCATTGTAATCAGAATTTAAATTTAACATTGTAATTTGTCTATCTGTAAATTCCTTTGTAATAACATCATCTAGTGTAACTTCAATTGAAGCTGTTTTATTACTAATTGCACGAACACCTGCTGGTTTTACGATATTTACATTAAATTTTTTATTTTCTGATAGTCCACTAACATCAATCTCAACTGGAATTGATTCAATAGCATTAATAATACTTTCTTCTCCATAAATAGTAACACGTGTAATAGAAGATGTAAATTCTTTAATTGATTTACCAAAAGCAAGTTCCCCAACTGGTACTATTTGCAATGCTACTTCCTTACTTGGTGAAGAAATTTTAATCTGAGCATCTATACTATTTGGAACGATTTCAACTCCTTCTACTGGCATACCATTTGAATCATAAGCAATCAATGGTATTTCTTTTAAAGTAAATGTACCTACGTTAGGATTACTAATATCTTCAATGTCTACTAAAGCTTTTACAGTAGCTACTTGTTTTAATTTATAGCTAGCGCCTTTAATAATGACATCATTTCTACTTAAATCTACACTATCTAAGATTAAAGTAGAATCTAGTTCATCTCTATGTAAAATATCATAATCTAATTCTCTTGTTTCTGATACCTTTTCATATACTACAATATTCGCTGTAGATGGATCTATTTTATAATCTACTGTTTTTAAGGCTTTTAAACCTTGTGTATAATTTAGTTTTACTTTATGACTACCTGGTGTTAATCCTCTTAAATCTACTGATACGCTTAAATTTGATGTGTATTGACGAGCTAAATATAAATCTGCAGTTCTCCCAATTAGTGTAACATCTACACTAGTAGGAAGACCTTCTATTACGTAAGCTTCCTCATTATACTGAGCTACTACAGGTTGATCATATAAAACTTCTGCACTTTTATTTAAAATAGTATTTGAATTTTGATCTACCCAAAAGAATATTAAAAATGCAAATATTAATGATAATACAATTAATGTTTGTTTTTTATTAATAAATTTTTCTATTTCTTTTCCATTATTTTTAACAAAATCTGTAATTAATAGAATTAATTTCGTAATTGGGGTAATTATCCATTTGTCAAAAAAGAAAAGAATTTTTTTACCTATCTTCTTCATAAATATCTTCCTCATCTAATTCATCTAAATAATCTTCTTCTTGAGTTGGTCTTAGTTCATCAATTAACATCATTCTAACATCATCAGTAGATAAATTATAAAATAATTCACCTTTGACAGCTATACTAACTCTACCTGTTTCTTCTGATACTACTACACTAATAGCATCACTTTCTTCTGTGATTCCTAATGCTGCACGATGACGTGTTCCAAATTTTTTATTTACTTTTGAACTATTACTAGTTGGGAATACTGCACCTGCACAACTAATCCTGTCACCTTGAATAATTACACCACCATCATGTAATGGATTATTTGGAAAGAAAATAGAAATTAATAAATCACTTGATAAATCAGCATATACTTTCTTTGCTTTTTCAATATAATTATTTAGACTAATATCTCTTTCTAAGACAATTAGGGCTCCAATTCTTGCTTTTCTTAAATATTCTACTGCTGTTACAATTTCATAAACTAAACGTTCTCTTTCATCAACTGTTAAGACTTTATGACGGCCTAATAATTGTGTTTTTCCAATTTGCTCTAGTACATTACGAATTTCTGGTTGAAAAATAATAATTAAAGCAAGTGGTCCCCACATAATTACATATTCTAATAATAGCCCAATAGTAATCAGACCTAACCAGTCGCTTATTAATTTTAAGATTACTATAATAGCTACTCCTTTAAACAATAAAGTTAATTTTACATTATTTCTAATATTTTTTAAAATATAATAGAGTGCTAACCATACTAATGAAATATCTACTATATTTTTAATTATTGTAACAATACTATCCAATGTCATACTTTACATTCCTTTCATAAATCTGTTTTATTATACCAAATAAAGACATAGTAAGCAAATACCATGTCTATTCTTTTTTTTGATCGTTATCATCAAAAACAATTACAGGTGTTTTTACTTCATCTTGAACTACAACTTGATTTGTAGTCTCCTCCATATTAGAACTAGATATAACAGGTGATACTTGAGGTGTTGATTCCTCAATAGTCACTTCTTTCTGGATAGCTGGATTTTCTATCTCTACTGGGGGAATAGGTGTAATTTTTGAGTCATTTGCAACGACTGCTATCCTTTGTTTTTTTTCTTTTTCTAATTTCTTACGTTCCATTAAAAAACCAATAATTGCCATGATAAAAATAATTGATATTATTGTAGTTACTATATATAGTGGACCATCTAATACATCTCTAAAAAATTCTATCATTCTAATCCCTCTTATTCTAAAAACATTATAGCATGAAAATGAAAAGATGTAAATTAAGAGTTTCATTTTAGAATTTGTTTATTCTATTTTCCACTATTTATATTTGTCAAAGCTTATATTTTTTTATTATGAGAAATAGATATCTAAATATTCTTTTTCCGTTAAGATTTTTCTTTCTTTGATAATATAATGATAATAATCTCTTCTCATCTTTTTTATATCGGTTATCTTTTTTATTTTGGAAAAAGGATACTGGTACAGATATCTTTCCATTAAAAATTTGTGGAAATAATAATCTGCTTTGTTCATTTCCTTATTCATTGTAATTCCTAATAGGAACAATACTAATAATAATATTAAGTTTTTTTTCCACAATATTGTTGAAAATAATAATAACCAGTAAAGTAAAAAACTGCAATAAAATACTACTTTTAAACTATCATAATAAGATTTAAAATAGGACAAAATTAAATTAAATAGTTTTCCACCATCTAAAGGATAAATTGGTAATAAATTAAAGACTAATATTAAATAATGATAAGTATAAAAATAAGATTCTATATCTACTTTTAAATATCTGATTCCTGCTACAAATAAAATTTGAGTAATTGGGCCCATTATTAATATTAATAACTCTTTTTTTATAGAAATATTGACATCATGGATTAGTTTACTACAGCCACCATAAGGATAGATTTCTATGCGTTCAATTTTCATTCCTAATAATAAAGCAGTTATACTATGGCCACATTCATGAATAAAGATAATAATCGTAAAATATAGTAAATTTCTAAAATGCCCGGTTATAAAACATAGAAAACTAACTATATAAAATAATGGATGAAAATATATTTTATCCCAAATATTCTTGATAATCTAAAAATTCTCCTGCTTTTTGATAAAATAAATACATCTCATTACTAATAGTTTCTCCTAATAGGCTACCTTTTTCTATATAATCATAAATTTTTAAATTACTATTTTCAACTCCTACATACCATAAATCAATTCCATTCACTTGTTGAATAATAATAGTTTTTCCATAATTATCTTTATTTCCTATAAATACCACAATACCACTTTCTAAAACTGGTACTAAATAATTGGTGCTGACTGTTAATTTTACTCCTTCCTTATAAGGTTCTTTTCCTTGATACGTTAAATTTTCTTCAAAAACAGGATTAGTAACTTCTGATGTTACATTAGGTAATGGGAGAACACTACCAAAATATTTTTCATAAGTTTGATTAATTTTTGAAAAAGAAAAATTTGTATGATATACCTTTTTATCTACCCAACTTTTAAATGATGGATTTATTTTTATCGTACATAAACATACTAATAATAAAATTCCTGATACTAAAATACGATTAATTGTATTGTTCCAATAAACTTTTTTCTTTTTCCTTTCTTTTTTGTTCTTATTCAAATATCTTTGTACTGATTTATATTCATCCATATTTTTCACCTAATAATTCTTATTACGTATTTTTCCTCTTTATACCTAAAAAATAATACAAAATGATACCATATATTACATTAATAAGCATAGAATCTATCGTTTCTTTTATGAAAAAAATTATAGGATAATGAATGATTCCTACCATTCTTAAAATGAAGTATTTTAAAAAAATAAAGAAAATGATAGAAAAAATTAAGAGAAATAAACAAGAAAAAACATTAGGTTTTATTCTTGTATCAATATAAAAAATTATTTTGTATAAGATAAATATTAAAAAAAAATATAAAAAATAAATTTTACCAAAAAAGATATCATAAATAATAGTTGATATGAATAATAGTTTTATTCTTTTTTGATTTTTACAGTCAATCATAATAAATATTAATATTGTAGTAATAAAAAAAAGAGGTTTTAAATATGTAAAATAGTTAGGCAAAAAAGGAAGATAGTAGTTCAAATAATAATCTAGAAAAAAGGAAAAAATAAGTAATAATATCACTCTAAATTCCTCCTATCTACTACGCTAACATATCGTAATTTATCATAAGAAATATCTGGTTTTACCTTTACTATTTTATTTAATCCTAAGTTATCATAGTTAATTTCTACTACTTTACCAATATAAATACCAGAAGGATAAATACCTCCCAAACCATTTGTATATACAAAGTCTTCTAAATTAATTTCTTTTTCTTTGGGAATATTATTCACTTGAATTACTGATTCACTTTCTAAATAATCATCTATAATCCCATGAATTGTTTCAGTTTGAGTTTTAATATCTACTGCTATTTTCATATCATTAGAGCTTGATGTTAGTAATTTGACAACACTAGAATAATTTCCTGTTTTACTAATTCGGCCAATTAATCCCTGATTAGAAATTACAGCCATATCTACTTGGATTCCATCTTTTTCCCCTTTGTTAATCGTAATTTCCTGATACCAATCAATATTTCTTTCAACAACTGTTGCATGAATAAACTGGAAATGGTCTGAATCTAGTTCCAACATTTTTTTTAACTCTATATTTTCTTCTTCTAATTCTTTATTGATACCATCTATTAAATTAGAATGATAATTTTCCATTTTAGGAATTAAGATACTTTCTATATAGACTCCTAAATCCTTTGTTACTTTTTCTATCTTAGTATTATTTCTATCCGTTACTGTAATTAAAATAAAAAATAAAAAAAGAAGAACTATGATAATTAAAATTTTCTTTCTTGCTTTCTTTTTTCTTTGATACATAATTATTCTCCTTACAGATTCATAATTTCTCCTTCTTCATAAAAACTATAATAACTATTATCTCCAATAATAATATGGTCAATTATAGGAATTCCATTCATTTTTCCTAATTCTACTAAAGATTTTGTTAGATAAATATCTTCTTTACTAGGTTTGATATTGCCACTTGGATGGTTATGAATACAAATAATTCCCGATGCACTACATAAATAAGCATTTTTAAAAATTTCTCTTGGATGAACAATACTACGATTAATAGTTCCCATAAATAATAATTTCCTTTCTATTAATTCCTTTTTTGTATTTATATATAGACAATAAAAATATTCCTGTTTTTTATCCCAAAGTTCATATCTCATATATTCATAAATTTTTTGTGATGAGTTTAGAACTATCTTGGTTTCTACATTTGAATTTATAAAAATTCTTTTTCCTAATTCAATTGCGCTTAGAATTGTTAGAGCTTGAGCAAGTCCTATTCCTTTAATTTCTTGTAGTTTTTCTTTTGTGATGTTTTTTAAATTCTCTACTCCATTTGATAGTTTAATAATTTCTAAACTTAACTCTTTGACTGATTTCTCATGATTACCACTTTTTAAAATGATAGATATTAATTCATCATTTGATAAATTCTCAACTCCTACTCTTTGTAAACGTTCCCTTGGTCTTTCTGATTGAGGTAAATCTTTTACTTTCATTTATTATCACCAATTATATTATTTAAAAATTTTTAAAGTTTACTTAAGGATTTACTACAATTTCATCATAAGTTGCTAAAATGGTTTTTAAAACAGAATTAACTTCTTCTATATTTTTACTACTCTCTAATAAGACGTCATACTGTTTTATTTGATTAATAAAATCATCATTGTCTAAATAACTATTTTTAATATAAATCTCTACACCATTTTTTTTATACATTGCTTGAATAGTTTCAGCAATTTCTTTACTTGAAGTCATTCCAATATATGAGTAATATTTTTCTCCTTCTTTAATTGTTAATTTATTTGAAATGCCTTTGATCTCTGTTTTACTGGCTTCTTCTGTATTATAGGCTCCACACTGTAAAAAATAAATATTTTCCGATTCTCCATATACCATACTACTAATACCATATTGATTAAAAATAAAAGATGCACATAAATATCCTAATAATACTGCACAAATAATGGGTACTATTATATTTAATTTCATATCATCACCAGTATTATCATAAAATAAGGGAAAGAAAAAAAATGTCGAAAAAAGATTAGATATGTAAAAATATTAAATATTATTTATCTCTTTTCGAATATTAAAAAAAGATGAATTTCATTAAAATTCATCCCTATAATTTAATTGAATATCTGAAAAAAACTTAATATTAATACTCAAAATAATAATAAATTTTTTATTAATCAGTTAGTGCTAAAACAAGACGAAATGAAGTACTATTGAACACCTCACCCGTGCCACTACCAAACGTAAAGACACCAGCACTGGTACCATTATACCATCCACCACCGCGATCAATCCAAGGAGCAGCAGAGTTTACAAAACCAGTATAATCTTTGTACCAACTACTTCTAGGTCGAGATGTTTGATCTGGATCTTTATCACTTGCAAAAGGCCCCATTTCTCCAGTTGCATCTCCTAAAATTCTTTTATTATAATCTGTAATATTTGTTGATGAATAAGTATCATAATATTTGGACTCATACGATGATGATTGAAATCCTGATTTATCATGATTGCCCCCTGTTGTGGTATATCCCATCACATATTCCCATGCTCCTCCATTCATATCATAGATTCCTGTTTTGTTTCCCGTTGTAGAGGCTAATTGATTTACTGCTTGATTATCAGAAAAGTATCCTACTGTATATTTCTTATCTTCTCCTAACTCAGTTGATTCATTACGGTTACCATCTATACTTGTAGTACTATTTCCTTTTGTTGGTGCTTCTGTTCCTGTATATCCTGTTATATAACTACTATTATTGTTGATTCTTATTTCTTTTTCAATTCCATATTTTGAATGACTTAAATAGGCTACTGCTCCCCACTCTGTATTTTTCATCATATGACTATCTAATTCATCTCTTTTATAGTTGTAACTGGCTAAAAAGGCATTTCCTACTGTTATGTTTCTCCAACTATAAACGTTTGGTTTAATTATAATTTTATTAGAATCACTACTATTTTGTTCTGCTTCACTGGTTTGAGTAGCTCCCTCATACCCTGTTTCAAACTTTCCTACCCATATTCCATTCACATCAAATGATGTAAATGCTGGATGTGTTAAATATTCATTTGCTTTAGTTCCACTACTTGCTCCAGTTTCTTTATTTTCAAATATTATTTCTATTTCTTGTACCTTATTTTCAAAACTTGTCAATCCAGTATAATTTCCATCATTAAATATTTTATATTTATATCTTGGTATCCATACAAAATAACTTTCTATAGCATCTTCTGGTATTATTTGTCCACTTGTATATGTATTTGTTTTACTTTCATCTTTTAAAATTACTGCATTAGCCCAATTCTTTTTTTCATAATGATACCATGCATAGTTATTATCTACTTTTCTTACTGTTCCATCACTTTCTACCATAACTGGTATTAAACTATCTTTGATGACTGGATCTGTCTGATTTAATATTGCTTCTGTATAATTATTTTTATGAATATGTATTTTATATTCTTTACTTGTCTTCCCATCTTCACTTGTTACTATTATCTTATAATAATTATTTTCATCTGCTAATTGTACAGTAGTTAATAGAGATGTTTTACTTATTTCTTCTTCATTTGCCACTCCTATTTTTACATTTGCATATGGGTTTTCTGGTTCTACTACCATACTACTAGAACTAATATCACTGACTCCTACTTCATAATCATATTCTTCATTTTCTACTTTTACCGCATAATTATTTCCTACTTTAATAGATTTGATATTAACATTATTGATACTTTCATCTTCTTCTGTTACTACTTTACCATTTGAATATACATTTACTGTTAAAGTAAATGTTTTCCCATTATATGGATAAGTTACATTTCCTGTTTCTTCTTCTTTTCCACTAAAATCTGTTTTTTCATCTATCCACATTCTTAGTCTAAAATTCTTTTCATAATTACTCTGATTTGCCGGTACTTTTCCTATATAAATTACTTTTTCTGTATATCCTGTAGCTGTTACTTGTTTTGTATCTTCTAATTCATCATAAGTATTTAATAAAATACCTTTTTCTGTTTCTCCTTCTTTTTCTGTTAAATAAAGTTTTACTGCTTGATCATCTAATGTAGAATCACTACTCTTTCTAGCTGTTACCTCATAAGGAATAGAAATATTACTTGCTGTTTGACTAGTTATTTTAAAATCAAAATAGCTTCCTTGTCCTGTTTGTTCTTTTCCTTGTTCATCTGTCATAGGATAGGCGTCACTAATTTGTATCCCTTTTCCTACTCCTGATACTTCTGTATATAAAAAAGTAATTGTTCCACTTGTTACTGTATTTTCTGTTGTTCCTTCTTTTGTATAATTAAAAAATGCTACACTTACTCCTAAAGTAATTACTGCTAAACTAACCAAAGCTACTAACATCCATAGAATTTCTTTCTTTTCATTTTTCTTTAGATTCTTTCTCATAATAACTCCTTTGGTTTTTAAGTACAATAATTAAAAACTAAGAAATCACAAGATGAACGTATATATAAAGAATTTTGATAAAATGAAAGTATCAAAAATAAAAAAATATTGTTTACTAAATTTCTTATAAAATAAGGCTATAAACAATATTTTTGTTGTTCTAATTATTGTACTTAGACTCTTATCTTTATTTCATTTTCATTATAAAACTTTACAAATAGTTAGTCAAGTTATTTAATTTTGCTTTTGTTCTAAAAACTGTAGTGTTACAATTGATGTGACACCGATTAATGTATACAAAAAGCGATTGATCCAGTAAAATGTTAATTGAAACA
>CANRKU010000028.1 GCA_947631295.1 uncultured Bacilli bacterium | reverse complement strand
TTGCTTTAATTATTTTACTTAAACCCTTACTTTTATTTCATTTTCATTATAAAACTTTACAAATAGTTAGTCAAGTTCTTTCTATTTAAAACAAAAGAAACAAAAAGTATCACTGTAAAGTAATACTTTTTAAATAGTTTCAACTAATAAATCATCTATCTTTTTTAAGACTTCTTCTCTTCCTAATTTAGTAACACTAGAAAATAATACTAAATCATCACCAACTACTAAATCTAAAGTATCTAAAATTATCTTTTTATTTTTTTCCATTTTACTAGATCCTACTTTATCTACCTTAGTAGCAACAATCGTAACAGGAATATTATAATACTTTAAAAAATTATACATTAATTTATCATCTTCTGTTGGTTTATGTCTAAAATCAATTAACATAAACACACGAATGAGTTCATCTCTTTTTTCCAAATATTCCTCTATCATTTTACCAAATTTTTCCTGTACTTTTTTATTAACTGCAGCATAACCATAACCAGGTACATCTACTAAATAAAAACTATTATTAACAGAATAAAAATTCAAAGTTTGAGTTTTACCAGGCTTTCCAGAAATATAAGCTATATTTTTTCTATTCACCAATGTATTAATAAAACTACTTTTTCCTACATTGCTTCTTCCAACTAGCATAAATTCAGGAAGGTCAGTCTCAGGATATTGACTTCTTCTAACTGCTTGTACTGCTAAATTAACATCAGTAATTTTCACTATATCACCCCATCATTTTAGAGATTCTAAATACTTTTTACATGCATCATCTAAATCACGTATTAAACAATCAGCTTCATCCATTGTCATAACTTTAGCACCACTGGCTAATTTATGACCTCCACCATTATACTTTTCCGCAATCGTATTAATTATCGGACCACGGCTACGAATATTAATTTTAATAATCTCATTTTTAATATCTTCGGTAATAGCCATCCACACTAATACTTCTTCAATATAATTAAAATTATTAATTAGATTACCACCACTAGCTACATCGACCTGAAAATCATTTAAAACATCTTCAGTTATTTTAATATATCCAACACCATTTTCAGTAACTTTCATATTTTGACCCATATATCCCTGTAATCTTACTTCACTAAGTGGTCTTAGATATAAATCAGAATATAAATTAGAAATATCTAATTGATAATCTTTTAATACTTGAGAAACAATACCAAATGTAAATGACGTTGAATTATTAAACATAAAACGATTGGTATCGGATACTAAGCCCAAATATAATTTTTCCATCACTTCTTTGGTAGGTTTTAATCTTGTTTGATACATCATTTGCATAATTAATTCACAGGTAGAAGAACTTTTATCATTGACAAGTTCCATATCACAGAATTTTTCTACAAATGGGTGATGATCAATTTTAATCTTATATTCAAATTGATCTACATCAGAACAATCAACACGTTTCTTATCTGGAGTATCCAATATAATTAATAAGGTCTTTTTTCCATCTCCGTCATAATGATCTAATTTTCCAAGATAAGAAAACTTTCCTCCACCATTACCAACAGCATAAACTTGTTTTTTAGGAAAAGTATTTAAAATAGCATCTCTAAGTCCAACCTGGCTAGCCATAGCATCAGGATCAACTCCAATATGCCTAGCAATCACAATACTGTCATATTTTTTGATGATTTTAAAAATTTTTTTATACATAGTTATCTTCCTATCTATTTTTGAATAAGAGCTAATGTATCCTCCGCAATCATTAATTCTTCATTTGTTGGTACCACAAATACTTTTACACTAGAATCATTACTACTAATTTCTATCTCTTCTCCACGAGTATTATTTTTTTCAATATCTAATTTAATTCCAAGACAAGCAAGTTTTTCAATAATACGACTTCTAACAGCAGGACCATTTTCTCCAAGACCAGCTGTAAAACAAATAATATCACATCCACCAAGTTCTACATAATAAGAAGCAATATAATTAACTACACATTGCATATATTTTTCAAATGCTAAATGACATAAATCATTTCCTTCAGCCATTCCACTTTCAATATCACGACAATCACTAGAATACTCACTCATTCCTAAGAATCCTGATTTTTTATTTAAATCATCCATCACTTCATCGATAGATTTATTCTCTTTTTGCATAATATATGGAATAATAGATGGATCAATATCACCACTACGAGTTCCCATCATAACACCAGCAAGTGGTGTAAATCCCATAGTAGTATCAATACATTTACCATTTTTAACAGCAGATAAACTAGCTCCGCTTCCTAAATGGCAAATGATAGCTTTATACTCTTCTTTTCCAAGTAATCTTGGTATTTGCTTACTGATATAGCAGTGACTTGTTCCATGAAATCCATATTTACGAACACCATATTTCGTATACCATTCATAAGGAACAGGATATAAATATTGAACACGATCCATAGTTTGATGAAAAGCAGTATCAAATACTCCCACCATTGGTACATTAGGAAGTGCTTTTTTCATAGCATTTATTCCTAAAATGTTTGCTGGATTGTGAAGTGGTGCAAGCTCTGAATATTTTTCTAAATCAGCCATTACTTCATCTGTAATGATTACTGATTTATTATATTTATCTCCACCATGAACTAGTCGATGTCCAACACCACCAATTTCATCTAAGCTATTTACAATTCCAATAGATACTAAGCGATCTAATAAGACTTCTACCGCTACAGTATGATTAGGCATAGCTACTTCTTCACGTATCTTTTCTCCTTTATACTTAATTGTATAAAAACTACCATCCAAAGTTACCCTTTCAAAATAACCAGATGCGATTAATTCTTTTTTGTCCATATCAAATAGACTAAACTTTAAGGAACTACTTCCTGCATTAATTGAAATTATTTTCATAATATCCCTCTTTCTATATCATTAATTATACACGAATTTAAAAATAAAAAAAAGATAAATAAGAGAAAACGATGAACTTTCTAATAGTAACCATTTTATCTTCTTATCTTTTAATTCTTTTAACTATTACTTTTTCAATTTCTTTATTAATTGATTTAGTTGATTTAATTCCTCATATGGTGTCATAATTTCATAAGATTCTAAATCTTTTAAAGTAACTCCAATGATTTTGGCAATCACATCATCTGTCAACTTAGGATCAAAATAACTTTGTAATTTTAATTGCAAATATATTTTTTCTTTTGCAGTTAAATTAGTCATGAATTCTTTTAAATAAGACTCTGTTAGAATTCGATTTACATTATTTGGATTACGTGTAATCATTCTTTTGATAATTTGTGGTGTATTCTCTTTAAATTTATGTAGATATTTTATATAAAAGCAATCTAATGTTTCAATAGATATTCCTAGCGTATTACACAATTCTTGCTCTTTTATTTCCTGGTGTTGTTCATAATACGCAAGCAAAATAAGTTCTTGTGGAGAGACATCTTGAATATTTAGATTATTTATTTTAATAAGATAATCGAAATCAATATTATTAGGTATAGAATAATCTATTGGACTTGAAGAGGTTATTTCAGAATCTTTTTTAACACTGATTAAATGAACAGGGTCATTATTTTTTTTGGAAACATATTGTTTTAAATTAGTTAAAAGGCTATGCCATAGTTTTTGTTCCTCTTCTGTCAATTTTACGTTCTTATTCAAGCAATCATAAGTTAGTCCATATCGTTTTACTATTAAATCATAGTTTGCTAGATTGTTTATTTTCCACCATTCTATTCTTTCGGTTACATATGCTTTATCTTCTTCCTTAAAATAATCATAAATACTTTGTTTTCTTTTTGATTTTGCATGGACAACAGAGCCATTTGTTCTTTTAGAAACATATTGTTTTAAATTGGCTAAAAGACTATTCCAAATTTCTTGTTCATCTTTTGTCAATTTTATGGTCATATCCAAGCAATCATAAGTTATTCCATATAGTTTCACTATGAAATCATATCTTGCTGGATTTTTTGTTTTCCACCATTCTATTTTTTCCATTACATATGCTTTTTCTTCTTCTGTAAAATAATCATAGATACTTTGTTTTCTTTTTAATTTTGAATGGACAACAGAGCCATTTGTTCTTTTAGAAACATATTGTTTTAAGTTAATCAAAATGTTACTCCAAGATTTTTGTTCCTCTCTTGTCAATTCTACATCCTTATTCAAACAGTCATAAGTCATTCCATATAGTTTCACTATGAAACCATATCTTACTGGATTATTTGTTTTCCACCATTCTATTCTTTCCATTACATATGTTTTTTCTTCTTCTGTAAAATAATCATAGATACTTTGTTGTCTTTTTGATTTTGCATGGACAACAGAGCCATTTTTTCTTTTAGAAACATATTGTTTTAAATTGGCTAAAAGACCATTCCAAATTTCTTGTTCATCTTTTGTCAATTTTATGGTCATATCCAAGCAATCATAAGTTATTCCATATAGCTTCACTATGAAATCATATCTTACTGGATTATTTGTTTTCCACCATTCTATTCTTTCCATTACATATGTTTTTTCTTCTTCTGTAAAATAATCATAGATACTTTGTTGTCTTTTTGATTTTGCATGGACAACAGAGCCATTTTTTCTTTTAGAAACATATTGTTTTAAATTGGCTAAAAGACCATTCCAAATTTCTTGTTCATCTTTTGTCAATTCTACATCCTTATTCAAACAATCATAAGTTATTCCATATAGTTTCACTATGAAATCATATCTTGCTGGATTTTTTGTTTTCCACCATTCTATTCTTTCCATTACATATGTTTTTTCTTCTTCTGTAAAATAATCATAGATACTTTGTTGTCTTTTTGATTTTGCATGGACAACAGAGCCATTTTTTCTTTTAGAAACATATTGTTTTAAATTGGCTAAAAGACCATTCCAAATTTCTTGTTCATCTTTTGTCAATTTTATGGTCATATCCAAGCAATCATAAGTTATTCCATATAATTTCACTATGAAATCATAGTTTGCTGGATTATTTGTTTTCCACCATTCTATTTTTTCCATTACATATGCTTTTTCTTCTTCTGTAAAATAATCATAAATACTTTGTTGTCTTGTTAATTTTGTATGACCAACAGAGCCATTTTTTCTTTTAGAAACATATTCTTTTAAGTTATTCAAAATGTTACTCCAAAATTTTTGTTCCTCTCTGGTCAATTCTACATCCTTATTCAAACAATCATAAGTTATTCCATATAGTTTCACTATGAAATCATATCTTGCTGGATTATTTGTTTTCCACCATTCTATTCTTTCCATTACATATGCTTTTTCTTCTTCTGTAAAATAATCATAGATACTTTGTTGTCTTTTTCTTTTTGTATGATCAACAGGACCATTTTTTCTTTTAGAAACATATTGTTTCAGATTAGTCAAAATGTTACTCCAAGATTTTTGTTCCTTTCTGGTCAATTCTACACCATTGTTCAAACAATCATAAGTCAATCCGTATAGTTTCACTATGAAATCATAGTTTACTGGATTATTTGTTTTCCACCATTCTATTCTTTCTGTTACATATGCTTTTTCTTCTTCTGTAAAATAATCATAAATACTTTGTTTTCTTTTTGTATGATCAACAGGGCCATTTTTTCTTTTAGAAACATATTGTTTCAGATTAGTCAAAATGTTACTCCAAGATTTTTGTTCCTTTCTGGTCAATTCTACACCATTGTTCAAACAATCATAAGTCAATCCGTATAGTTTCACTATGAAATCATAGTTTACTGGATTATTTGTTTTCCACCATTCTATTCTTTCTGTTACATATGCTTTTTCTTCTTCTGTAAAATAATCATAAATACTTTGTTTTCTTTTTAATTTTGCATGGACAACAGAGCCATTTTTTCTTTTAGAAACATATTGTTGCAAAATAGCCAAAATCCGATTCCACAATGCTATCTCTTCTTTTGTTAATTGCATTGTTGTATCTAAGCAATCATATTCTTTACCATATAACTTAACTATTAAATTATAGTAGGTTTCATTTTCTGTACTCCATAATTCTATTCTTTCTGTTACATATGCTTTTTCTTCTTCTTTAAAATAATCATAGATACTTTGCTTTTTTCTTGCTCCTGCTCCACGCTTTAAACGATTGTGTTTCATTTGATTTACTAGACTTGGTAAATCACTACCAATAATATAATCAAGGATATTTTCTTCTTCCTTAGTAAGTTTCACATTAGAATTCCATCTATCATAATGTTTACCATAACATTTCAAAATGACATTATAATATTTTAGGTGATGATCAGAATACCATTTAATAGATTTTGTCACATATTCTACCTCAGAGGGTTCAAAATATAAATAGATACTTGCTTTTCTTGGCTGTTTTTCATTAATAGGAGGTAAAACATCATTTTGAAAATCACGATTCATTTGATATTTTTCTAATGCATCATATACTGCTTGAAGATATCCAAGAGCGAGCATATGGCTAATATGCAATACTTCTTCCACTTTTTCCAAATTCATTTTTTGACGATCAATTCCATATAAATAGATAAAACAACGTCTCTTTTCATTAATTAAAGTATCTAGTACTTGCATCATTTCTTGTTTGGTTATATTATACTTTCTCAAAA
This sequence comes from uncultured Bacilli bacterium, assembly GCA_947631295.1. GTDB lineage: Bacteria > Bacillota_I > Bacilli_A > RF39 > UBA660 > Alloscybalousia. Next base: position 6,701 of record CANRKU010000028.1, on the reverse strand, counting down.
TAGAATTTACATTATCATAAATAATAACGGATTTCGTTCGTTTGGAAGATACATTTTGAATAGCTGACTTTTCCATCAAAATTTTTTTGATCTGTGAAAGTGAATAACCTCGTTTTTGAAGTTTTGAAGCATAGGCCAAATATTTTTCAAATATAGAAATATGCTTTTTAAACAAATCATTATCTTCATCTGTCATATTAGATATTAATACTCCACGTAAGTTAGAACCCCATTTTTTCAAAAAAATAGCTCTTGCTTGCTTTGATGTTGCAGCATTATACACACAATCAATTAAATTACTATTATATTCCTTAAAATATGTATAAAAACTTTTTTCATCTCTTTCCATATACATCCTACTTTCTAGACAATAAAAAGGGATAATCCTCCCTTCCTCCACTTGCTTATAACACATATTGATCATCTAAATCAACTAATTTGTGATATCACTTTTTTTATTAATATTTATACTAACATATTTTACATATTTCCACAAGTTTCTTATATGTAAAAATTTAGTAATTTAATACTTTATCTCCAGATTCTTTTAACCATTATTTTTTCAAATTCTTTTTGATTTGTAGAATCAATTTCATTGCTACCTTCATTTACTAAATCATCCATAATATGGTTGATACGTTCTAATAAGATTTGTTGATATTTTTCCTTTGTTTGATCATCTATAGCTTTCTGTAAAAATTTGGTATCCTTTATATTCCAATCAATCCCCAATTCATTTAGTAATCTGATTTGATCTTGCGTTATTACATTAGTTCCTTTTCCTCTATAAGCTTGTCTTTGCTGATGTAACCAAGAACCTAAATTCACTTGATCTATTTGATAAAAAGTTGGAACATCAATATTTCCGTACTCTTTTTGATACTCTTTTAATAATTCATAACAATCATTCCATTTTTTATCACGAGGATTCCAGTTTATGCCTAATTCTTCTAATAACTTAATTTGATACTGCGTAATTTTAAAATCTTCCTGTCCTTTATAAGCGTGTCTTTGGGTTGTTAACCAAATTCCTAATTTAACACCATTTACTTCATAAGATTGCGGAACATCAATATTTCCATGTTCTTCTTGATATTCTTTTAATAAGTTATAATAATCATTCCATTTTTTATCACGAGGATTCCAATTCATTCCTAATTCTTCTAATAATTTGATCTGAGCTTGAGTTATTACACTACTTCCTTGCCCTCTATAAGCTTGCCTTTGACAATATAACCAATTTCCTAATTTAACACCATCTACTTCATAGGAGTATGAAATATCAATATTTCCATATTTTTCTTGATATTCTTTTAATAAGTTATAACAATCATTCCATTTTTTATCACGAGGATTCCAACTCATTCCTAATTCTTCTAATAATTTGATTTGATCTTGAGTTATTACACCAGTTCCTTGCCCTCTATAAGCTTGTCTTTGATGATGTAACCAAACACCTAAATTCACTTGATCTATTTGATAATAAGTTGGAACATCAATATTTCCGTACTTTTTTTGATACTCTTTTAATAAGTTATAATAATCATCCCATGTTTTATCACGAAGATTCCAATTCATTCCTAATTCTTCTAACAATTTGATTTGATCTGATGTTAATTTACTTGATTTATGACCTTTATAAGCTTGTCTTTGACAATGTAACCAAATTCCTAATTTAACACCATTTACTTCATAGGATTGTGGGATATCAATATTTCCATGCTCTTCTTTGTATTCTTTTAATAATTCATATTTCTCCATCCATTTTTTATCAAAAAAATTCCAGTTTATGCCTAATTCTTCTAGTAATTTAATTTGAGCTGATGTTAATTTACTTGATTTATGACCTTTATAAGCTTGTCTTTGACAATGTAACCAAATTCCTAATTTAACACCACCTACTTCATAGGAGTGTGGGATATCAATATTTCCATATTCTTTTTGATATTCTTTTAATAATTCGTATTTCTCCATCCATTTTTTATCAAAAAAATTCCAGTTTATGCCTAATTCTTCTAGTAATTTAATTTGAACTGATGTTAATTTACTTGATTTATGACCTTTATAAGCTTGTCTTTGTGCTGCTAACCAAATTCCTAATTTAACACCATCTACTTCATAGGATTGTGGAACATCAATATTTCCATATTCTTTTTGATATTCTTTTAATAATTCGTATTTTTCCATCCATTTTTGATCACGACTCATTTGATATTACCTCTATTTCCAAATTCTTTTAATCATTACCTTCTCAATTTCTTTTTGATTTGTAGAATCAATTTCATTGCTACCTTCATTTACTAAATCATCCATAATATGGTTGATACGTTCTAATAAGATTTGTTGATATTTTTCCTTTGTTTGATCATCTATAGTTTTCTGTAAAAATTTGGTATCTTTTATATTCCAATCAATCCCCAATCCATTTAGTAATCTTATTTGATCTTGAGTTATTACATAGGGTTTTTTACCTTTATAAGCTTGTCTTTGATGATGTAACCAAGCACCTAAATTCACTTGATCTATTTGATAATAAGTTGGAACATCAATATTTCCATGTTCTTCTTTGTATTCTTTTAATAATTCATAACAATGATTCCATTTTTTATCACGAGGATGCCAATTCATTCCTAATTCTTCTAATAACTTAATTTGATCCTGCGTAATTTTAAAATCTACCTGTCCTTTATAAGCCTGTCTTTGGGTTATTAACCAATTTCCTAATTTAATACCATTTACTTCATAAGATTGTGGAACATCAATATTTCCATGTTCATTTTTATATTCTTTTAATAAGTTATAATTTTCATCCCAATTTCTTGTTAAACTCCAATTGATTCCTAGCTCTTCCAATAGTTGTATTCTATTTTCTGTTATAGCATATTTTTCTGTTCCATTATAAGTTCTTCTCTGAGTAGCTACCCAACCACCTAATTTCATTCCATCTATTTCATAATTTTTTGGAACATCAATATTTCCATGTTCTTCTTTGTATTCTTTTAATAAGTTATAATAATTATTCCATGTTTTATCATGAGGAGCCCAATTAATTCCTAATTCTTCCAATAATTGTATTCTCTCAGACATTAATTTGCTTTCTTTATAAATGTAACGCTGTAAAGCTAACCAATTTCCTAATTTAACACCATTTATTTCATAATTTCTTGGAACATCAATATTTCCATGTTCTTCCTTATATTTTTTTAATAATTCATATTTTCCCATCCACTTTTGGCTAATTTTCATTATTTCCAACCTCTTTTGCTAGCTAATTGTTGCTTATTATAACATAAAATGAAATGTTTTTCAAATAAAACGCAAAATAAAATAAGACAGGTATTCCCATCTTATTTTATCTTTTATTAATTTACATTAATATCATTATTTGTTTTGGTAACTTCCGCTAATATTGTTCATTCCTGATTGAACTAAACGTCTAGTGATTTCACCACCAACACTACCATTAGCACGAGAAGTAGAATCAGCTCCTAAAGCTACACCGAATTCGTTAGCGATTTCGTATTTCATTTTATCGATAGCTTGTTTAGCTCCTGGTACTCTCATTTTCATTGAAGAGTTGTTTGAATTGTTGTTCATGTATTTCACCTCCTATACATTTATAGAATGTGAAATTATTAACAAATCATACATTATTTTCTATGGTAATTTTTACCTACAACAAAGATTCAAATTCTTGTTTTTTATCTTCTTGAATCACAATAGTATTTACTTTGTTTATTGTTTCTTCTATTAATTTTTCATAATCAAATTGTTTTTCATTTTTTAAACATCCTTGAATAGTTGGATTAATAACTGGATGTTTTGGTACAAAAACGGTACAGCAATCTTCATATGGTAAAATACTAATATCATAAGTATCAATTTTTTTACTAATATCAATAATTTCAAGTTTATCTAAGCAAGCAACAGGTCGAATAACTGGCATATTAGTAACTGCATTAATAACAGACATGCTAGTTAATGTCTGACTAGCAACTTGACCAATACTTTCTCCGTTAATGATTACTAATCCCTTATTCTTTTTAGCAAGTTTTTCCATAATACGATACATCATTCTACGCATAATAGTAATACAGTACTCAGGATTACATTTTTTATAAATTTCTTCTTGAATAGCAGTAAATGGAACAATATGTAACTTGATAGAATCTGTATACTGACATAACTTTTTAGTTAATTCAATTACTTTATTTCTTGCTTCTATACTAGTATGAGGAATAGCCTCAAAATAAACACAATCAATTTTAACACCACGTTTTAATGCTAAATATCCACTAACAGGAGAATCAATTCCTCCACTTAACATTAACATTCCTTTAGATTGCACACCAACTGGATAACCACCAAGTCCAAAATATTTATCTGTATATAAATAAGTATAACGATCTAAAATTTCAATCGTTAAAGTAGTATCAGGATGATGAACATCTACTTTTAAATTACTATTATTTTTTAAAATACAACCGCCAATTTGTCCACTAAATTCTGTACTTTGAATAGGAAAATTTTTATTAACTCGCCTTGTTTCTACTTTAAAAGTACCTGTTTTTTCTTTCATAGAGAAAATCGCTAGTTCTTTTATTTTTTCTAAATCTGTTTCAATCTTATAAGCAACTTGATAAGAATGTATTCCAAATACTTGATTTATTTTTTTTAAAACAGTATCAATTTCTTCCTCAGAAAATTCAATATACATCCTAGAAATATCTCTACTAATTTTAATATTAAGTCCATCTAATTTCTTTTTGATATTTTGGTATAGTGTATGAATAAAAAATTTACGATTTCCCTTTTTGGTCGTCAATTCTCCATATTTAATCAATACTACTCTTTCCATAGTTTTCCCTACTTTCCTGATTTTATACTTTTCCACAAAAATTGTCGATAATTTTTTAAAATTTTAAATTTTGAATACAATTTTTTAGGTTTTCCACAAAAGTGTTGATTTCTTCTTTTGTTGTAAGATAGCTAATACTAACACGAATAGAATGTCCACTAATAGAATCATCTTTTTTAAGTGCTGTTAGTGTTAAAGAATTACTACTATCTTTAGAACATGCCGTTTTAGTAGAAATATAAATTTCTTTTTGTTCTAAAGCATGTAACATTGTTTCTGGTTTAATTCCTAAAATACTCATATTTACGATATGGGGAATACAATTTTCATTACTATTTAAAATGACACCATCTATTTTAGAGATTTCCTGTTTTAATAAATCACTTAATTCTTTAACGATTTCATATTTTTTATCCAAATCTTGAAGAGCTAAACGTAAAGCTTTACTAGTCGATACAATTAGAGGAAGTGCTGGTGTTCCACTTCGATAATCGGTTTGACTTTTTCCACCATGAATCATAGGTTCAAGTTCAATATTTCTTTTTTTAATTAAGCAACCAGATCCTTTTAATCCAAAAAATTTATGACTACTAAAACTATATAAATCAATATTTTCTAAATGAACTGGTATTTTTCCAACAGCTTGTGTACCATCTACATGAAAAATAGTAGTTGGATAATCTTTTAATATCTCTCCAATTTCTTGAACTTTTTGACAGAAACCAACTTCACTATTAACATGATGAATACTAACTAAAATGGTATCTTTAGTTAATAAAGATTTAAAATGATTGATATCAATTAATCCATCTTCTTTGATATTAACATAATCAATAATATAGCCAATTTTTTCTAAATAGTTCATACATTCTAAAACACTAGAATGTTCTAATTTGGTAGTAATAATATGTTTTCCACGATTAGGATATTTTTCTAATACTCCACGAATGGCTAAATTATTTGCTTCACTAGCACCACTTGTAAAAATAACTTCTTCTTCTCGTACTTTTAAAAGTTCTGCTATTTGTTTAATAGAAGCATCCATTAATTTCTTAGCATCTACTCCTAATTGATGTAATGAATTAGGATTTCCGATATATTCTAAACACACTTTTGAAAAAGTTTCTACTACTTCAGGATTAGCTGGTGTTGTTGCACTATAATCTAAATAAACCATCATTTCACCTCTTTCTTTTTTTATGAAATCCTAGTTGATAAGGCTCTAAGCAATCTTCGCCACAAGATACACTAAGATTATAAAAATCAATAATATCATCATGTTGATAATAAGAATTCTTAAGTTTATAATACCATTCTTCATAGGTAAATAAATCTTGTGGAAATAAATCAATATAACTATACTCAACACAAATCTTTTTCTTAATGGTATAAACTCTACCACTTTTTAAATCTTCCATAAAAGGATGATAAGTATAGTAAATACTACCTTTTTTTATCACAGCTCCAGAAATATTACATGATATATCATAACTAGCATGATGCTCATGTAATTGGGGATAAAAAGCTATTAGACAATTAGGAAAAAGATAATGACTAGTATAAGATAATATCAATTGATCTACTTCTTCAAAAAGTTTTTCTTCGCTACTAAACTGCATTGTTTTTAAAATATTAAGTAAACGACTTGGCAAATGAATATTCTCTACATATTGAGAAATATCAAGAGTAGATTGTCGATCTATTTTAAAAAAGTCATCCATGTAACCACACCCTTACATCAAAAACATCTATATTATAACAAAAAGAGGTTCTATAATAAATAGTGTTGGTGAATAAAAATCACTAACACTATTTTTAGTTCATAAAAAAGAGTCATTATCAG
>CANRKU010000027.1 GCA_947631295.1 uncultured Bacilli bacterium | reverse complement strand
TTAATTATCATTTTTACTATATCATATCACTTTAATTTTTTTACTTTTTTGGTCTCACATCATTTACAACTATACATATTTCTTTTCTTAATGTTATTAAGGCATACATATTGATGATAGATAGAATTGCTACTAGAAGATCTATTATACTCCATAATAAAGAAGGGCTCATAATACTTCCAAATACTAGTAATAAAACTGTACTAATTTTTAGAACAATTATATGTTTTCCTGAAACATTTTTTATAAGATATTTAAGACTACTTTCACCATAATAATAGCCTGCTATAATTGTTGAATAGGCTAAAGATACTACTGATATTATTAAAACTATAATTCCTGTTTTTCCTAAATGGTAGTTTAATGCGTGTTGTGTTAATTCTATTCCATTCATATTTTCAAAGATTAAATTTTGGTAGTCTGATGTTAAGATAATAAAAGCTGTTGAAGTACAAACAATAAATATCGTAAAATAAATACCTAAAATTTGAATCAAGCCTAGGTTTACTTGATTTTCTGTATGAGAGCATGAGGAAGCAATTGCTCCTGTTCCTAATCCTGCTTCCGTTGAAAAAATACCTCTTTGTATCCCAATCACAAAAGTAGAAATTATTCCACCACTGATTGCTTTGCTATTAAAAGCACTAGTTATAATTTCCAATAAAATGATTGGTATTTTTTCTATATTTTTAATGATAATTATTGCACTTAGTACAATATACCCAATCCCCATAATAGGTACTAATTTACTGGTAATATTTACAATTCTGTCTAAACCTTTCATAATTGAATAAAAAGAAATGATAGATAAAATAATACCTATTAGTAATGGTTCTATATGGCGCCAGTGGTAAATGGATGTAGTAATAGTGTTTGCTTGAATTGTCATAAAACCAACAATATAAGCAATTATAATTAAAATAGAATAAATCATAGCTAATGGCTTATTTTTTAAACCTTTTTCAATATAAAAAGAAGGCCCTCCTTTATAGGCATCTTTATCTTTTTCTTGATATTTTGCTCCTAAATAACTTTCACAATAAGCATTGACAGATGTAATAATTCCACTTACCCATATCCAAAAAATACTGCCAGGACCTCCTATATAGATTGCTAATGCAATTCCTGCTAGAGAGCCTACTCCTACTCTTGCAGCAAGTGACATTGTTAAACTTTTAAAAGGAGAAACACTACTTTTGTTATCTTGTTGAAATCCTTTAAATAATTTTTTAAACTTTAGTTGAGGAAAATCTAATTGAAAACTAAAGTATAATCCTCCTCCTAATAAAAATATGATTGCAAAACTCCACAAAACATCTGTTATGATTTTAATCATGGAATCACCTATAATTATTATAAAAACTTGTTATTAAAAAAATTGTCTAAATTTTTCCTTTTCTAAGCGAATGCAATGATTTAAAAATTTCTACTTACATAAATTAAAATATAGAAAATATTTAGATGAAAGAAGGATCTTAATGGAAAATATATCTTTGGGACAAATTTTAACGATTCTAACTTTTTTAGTTGCTTTTATTAGTGCAATTACTGCTTTAGTTACTTTTTTGAAATCTTTTATGGCGAAGGTATTAAAGCCAATTGATCAAAAAATTGAACATTTGGAAAATGTGGCTTCTAATAGCAGAAATAATATAGAATTAGAACTCATCAAAATTATTTTAGTTAATTTTATTAATGATATTGAGCAGGGTGTACATAAAACTGATATACAAAAGAAAAATGCATATGAATTATATGATCGATATCAGACTTTAGGGGGTAATTCTTATATTCATGATTGTTGGAATAAATTAATAAAAGAAGGAAAAATATAAATAATTATTTGATATGACATAAAAACTGCGTTTTTTTACTTATTTAAATGATTCGTAATATCAGCAATAGCTCTATCTGGGTCTTCTAAAAACTTTTCATATAATTTGCTATCTTTTTTCAAAGCTTCAATGATTTCTACATCTTTTTCTGATAAATTTACGATTCTATTTTCAGATTTTGGAAATTCTAATTCCATTCCTATTAGCCATAGAAAATCTACTTCAAGAAAATTCGCAATTCTAATTAATACATCAATTGGTGGTGTTCTTTTTCCTCTTTCATATAAACATACCTCTTGTTTACTAACATAAATTGCCTTTCCTAAAGATTCTTGTGTTAATTTTCTTTGTTCTCTTGCTTCTTTTAATCTTTTTTGAAATACTACCATATTATCCCTCATTTAAGTTAATTATAAGTTAATATTGTTTGTCTTTGTTTAAGATTAACTAATTGCATATTTTTATTTTGACTCCATTATGATAGAATAATTTGTAGGTGATAATATGATAGAATATTTAGATACTTATGATGAAAATGGAAATTATATCGGAAAAGAACCTAGAGATTATGTACATCAAAATGCTATTTGGCATAAAACAGTACATTGCTGGTTATATGATGAAATGGGAAATATCTATTTTCAGATAAGACATGATAGTGGTACTTTTTATACTACTGCTAGCGGTCATGTTAAAGCAGGGGAAACATTGCAGGAAGCCTTTGGACGAGAAATTAAAGAGGAAATTGGAATTACTTTAGATTACGAAAATGCTGAGTTAGTAGAAGTTGTGCCTTTTAAAATGGATAAAGTTAAAAAAGATGGTTCTTTATTTCGAGATCGTGCTTTTGCTAATGTATTTGTTTATCAATTAAAGGATCAGAATTCTAAATTTCATTTTGATGAGAAGGAAGTCGATGGACTAGTTAGAATGCAAGCAAAAGATGTACTCAAATTGTTACAAGAAGAAAATGGTACGATTACTGGTACTATGATAAAAGAACAAAATGGCGACATCATTCACAATCAACAAAATATTACGATAAATAACTTTTTAATTAACGATGGGGAAACAGGAATCGGTAAATATGGAAAGATTTTAGAAGCTGTTATGGAGAAAAGTTTCTTATAATTATTTTTCTTAGCATATGCTAAGATTTTTTTATTAGACAAAAACTATTTATCATGTTAGAATATTTAACTAATTGGAGGAAAGACATGAAAAGTGCAGTTGACTATGTTGATAATATTTTGTCTTCTAATCAAAGTTTAGCAAATGACTTTGGTAAATTTTCTAAAATTTATTTCATGACTACGGAAAATATTAAAGGTTTTTTACAGCAATATGATTTAACGGAGAAAAATGTGTTGACGGTTGCTGGTAGTGGTGATCAAATGTTGAATTCTTATTTAATGGGTGCTAAAAATGTTACTTGTTTTGATATTAATCCACTTGCCTTTTATCAGGTTAAATTAAAAAAAGCTGCTGTATCTTCGTTGTCTTATGATGAATTTATTTTTTTCTTTTTTCAGGAATTTGAAAAATGTTTAGATTATTCTTTGTTTCGTAAAATGCAAGATAACTTAGATCAAGATACTATTCATTTTTTTGAATATTTATATTCAAAATACTCGAGTCAAGAAATTTTTAAAAAAATTTATTATCGTTTTCAGCCAAGTCTTCATAAAATGAAAAGCATGAATGCTTATTTAGAAGAAGATAATTATTATAAACTTTCTGCTATTTTAAAAGATAAAGATATCTCATTTATTGAAAGTGATATTACTAGATTAGAGGAAAAATTAAACAACCAATTATTTGATATGATTTTACTTTCTAATATTAGTGACAGTATCGATGATATTTGGCAAACGGATTCTTTACAAAATTATAGAAATTTCATTTATTCATTGAATCAATATTTAGACTCTAATGGTACTGTACAAGTCGGTTATATTTATGATTACTATGCTAATAGATGTCCTTATTCTTTTCATCATAAAGAAAAAAGACAAGCTGTATTTACTTCTCGAGAATTTCATAGTACTTTTGTTGAATCTTATCGATTTTATAGTAATCGTGATGTTATTATTACTTTTCAAAAACAAAAGAATATACATTAGTTTCATTCTGTTCTTATGTCTTTACTTTTTCTTAAAAATCTGGTAAAATAAGGAGCCAATTAATGGGGGATTCTTATGAATTATAATTGGAGTTTAGAAAAATTAAAAATTCATAAAAAATATATTCAAAACTGTATTAGAATAACTGAAGGATTAACAAAAGAGGAAATTCATTATTTAAAGAAAAGTATTAGACAATTAAAGGAATTAGAAAATATCTTGGTTAAAAATGATTATGCTAATAGATTACATCGAATTCGATATATGGATAATGATAGACTTTTACCCATCAATACTTATCAAGATTATCAAAGTGTTCCTTACTATGTAAATAATGCTATTCTAAAAGCAACTAGATTATTAAGTGATTTAAATGATAGTTATGATAGTATAGAGATACCTGCATTACCTGTTAGTAATCGTGAATTAGTGGAGATGTCTAAAAAATTTTATGAAACATTACCAGATCCTACTTTTTTTAAAGAATTTCAAAAATATACAGATTCCAAAAAGCATTTACTGCAATTTAAAAAAATTGATGAGGAAAATGGATGTGGTGGTCAGATATATTTCTTTTTTTATCCAAAATATATTCCTTATTTCTTAATCTATAGAGAACAAAATCTTAATGATTTTTTATCCTTAAATCACGAAATTAGTCATGCTATTATGTATCAGCATGATACCTACATGGTAGATAAAAATAGTCATTATTTTTTAACAGAATTAGAAGGTCATTTTTTTGATTTTCTTTCTATTCAATACTTAAAACAATATTATCCTAAAGATGTAATAAATCAATTAGAATATGATCGTATTACTACTGTACTGGAGGACTTTGCTATTATTTTTATTGATGATACTGCTATTAAATTATTTAAGAATAATAAGAAAATAACTCTACATGCTATTAAAAATAGAATAGAAAAATGGGATATTCCTTTTTCTTTAAATCATACTCTTTTAAAAGAAAATTTGTGGGAAGATGTTAGATTCCATAGCTGTCATGCCTTTTCTTTTTTAACTAGCCTAGAGTTAGAAACTATCTATGAAAAAGATCCAGAATATGCTTTCTATTTATTTCAAAAGGTTCGAAATAGTAAAATAAATAATATTAGCCAAAATCTATCAGAAAATGGTATCGAATTTTTGAAAGAAGGAAATGATCAATCTTTTCAAAAGAAAATCCATTGGATTAACGAATTGGGTAAAATAAAGTAAAAGATACACTAATTACTTGCAAAACTTATTAAGTTACATTTTGATTCATTGAAAAAAATGAATTCATGCTATTCTTCTATAGAATATTGAATTCATTTTTTATTTTTTTCATTATCCGTTAGGAGCTAAAACAATGCGAAAGGAAAATATAAGATAATTTCCGCCATCATGACTAGAAGATGAGAAAACACCTGCTAAAGAACCATCTATATAACACCCACCGCGAATATAAAATCTATGTTGACTAATAATATCTGATTGATTCTTATACCAACTAGATGAATTTCTTGGATTACCATCTGGATCATTTTCTGTACCAAAGGGTCCAAGCTCACCAGTTGCATCTCCAAGAATTCGATGATCATAGTTATTAGCATATTGAGATAAATAACTATCATAATACTTATAGAAATAACTATCTGTAAAAAAAGCTGGATATTTTGCTAGAATTCCACTATTACCACCCGTTATCGTATTATATAAATCATAATATCCTAGCATATATTCCCATGTTCCACCACTCATATCATAAATTCCAGTTCTATTTCCTGTCGTTGATGAAATATTTGATTGATTATTCAAATAATTAACAGTATAATTCCCATCCTGTCCTGGAATGATTGCTTCATATCGATTGCCATTTATACTATTTTTACTATATCCTAGGGTTGGTTCTTCTTTTCCTGCATATCCTGTGACAAAATTAGAATTATTATTAACCCTTATCCTTGTCGTAGAACCATATTTAGAATGAGATAGGTAGGCAACAGCACCCCATTCGGTATTCTTCATCATATGACTTTCTAAGTCTCTTTCATATTGATAACTATTTTCAAAGATATTAGCTATAGTTATATTTCTCCAACTATAAACATTTGGTTTAATAATGATTTTATCTGAAGCTATTTCATTTTTTTCTGCTTCTTCTTTAGTTTTTGCTCCATCATATCCTGTCTCAAATTTTCCTACCCAGAATCCATTTACATCAAAAGCTAAGAAAGCTGGGTGTGTCATATATTTTCCAATACTACAATTTCCACTTGCTCCTGATATTCCTTGACCACTTTTCATTGGTGTTGCACATTCTTGATTATTAGCATCATTTGTATTTTCAGTTCCAAATTTGATGTTGATTTCTTGCGTTTGAGTTCCAATTGTTGTTAGACTATTATAATTTCCCATATCAAATATCTGATAACTATATTTCGGTATCCATACAAAATAACTTTCAATATTTTCTTCTGGGATTATTTGATTATCAGTATAACTCACATTTTTATTTTTTAATATCACTGCATTTGCCCAATTCTTTTTCTCATAACTATACCATTCGCTTTCAAGATTTGCTTTCTTCACTTTTCCATCTGTTTCTATTACTACTGGTATTAGTTCTCCTTGTAATACTGGTTCTGTTCCTTTTAATATATTTTCTACATATAATTTAGATTTATTAATTCTATTTCCTTCTGATAATACTAATTCATTTTTAACAAATCCGCCTATTACCTTAAATTCTATAGTAGCATCCTCATGATTCTTATTTTGAATAATCACACTAACTTCTTTCTTTTCTTTTGGATTTATTATACCTCTTGGTTCATTTTTAGTATTAGTATCATATCCTATTTCTATCTGATTCATATTACCATCCATGAGATAATATAATTCATATTTTGATTCTATTTCATTTAATGATTCTATATCAATGATTACTTTTTTGGTTTGAGTTGCTCCTACTGTTATCTTATTATTTTCTAAATCTTTACTTTCTACTTTATAATTTAAAGTTCCTGCTACTATATTTAATTTTCCATGTTCTTCATTACGACTTGTAAAAAAGGCATAAGAAAAATACATCGTTGATACTAGAAAAATACTTAATAATAGTAATCCAAAATAGATTTTTTTTCCTCTACTCATATTTAACTCCTTTTAGTTTTTAAGTAAAATAATTAGAGCGCTGAAAATATTGTTTATAGTCTTATTTTATAAGGAATTTAATAAACAATATTTTTTATTTTTGAAATTTTAATTTTTCTAAAATCTTTTATTTATAAGTTCATGAGATAATCTTTTAGTTTTTAATTATTTTACTTAAATCTTTTACTTTTATTTCATTTTCATTATAAATCTTCATAAATAGCTAGTCAAGATATATTCTATTGAGTTTTATTCTTTTATGAATAGAAAAATAATATATATAATTACTTATGATATTTTTCGTTGTTTAAAATTTTATAACTCCTAAATAGTTGTTCTAATAATAAAATTCTAAATAGCTGATGAGGAAATGTCATTTTAGAGAAAGATAATTTAAAATTAGCTTGTTCTTTGATACTAGGATGAATTCCGTAAGAACCACCTATTAAAAAGGTAATATCACTATTTTGAATGAATGTTTTATCTAGTTTATCAGCAAATTCAGTAGATGATAATTCTTTTCCCTCAATTTCTAAAGTAATTAAGTATTCCTTCCCTGTTAGTTGCCTTAATATTTGATTTTTTTCCTTTTCCAAAGCTATTTTTTCTTGATCAATTTCAGAATCTGGTAACTCTATTATTTCTATATTTGTATACTTTTTTAATCTTTTTATATATTCTTCTTGAGCATCTTTTAAATATGATTCTTTTAATTTACCGATACAAATAATTTTAATCATCTTAAACCTCTATTTCTTCTAAAGATTCATTTTGTTTTGCAAGCATAATATCTTTATAGATATGATTTTCTTCTAATAAAGATTTTGTAGTAGATAGAGCAAGTTCTTCAGTATTATTATTTTCACTAATATGTGCTAATATGATATATTTTGTGTTTTCGCCAACAGATTCTAGTAAATACTCTGATGTTGTTTTGTTGGATAAATGACCTTTATCACTAACTATTCTTTGTTTTAATATGTAAGGGTATGGTCCTTCCATCAACATTTCTTCATCATGATTACTTTCTATAATATAAGCATCTCTGTTTTTTAATAATGGAAAATATTTTTCATTAATATAACCAGTATCCGTAATATATACCAAAGAATGATGTTGATGCTCTATCATAAAACCAACACCTTCCACGTCATGAGAAATCCTAATTAAGCTTATCTTTAAATCCTCTAATTCCAATGGATTTTCATATAGATAAATACAATCTTGAGGAATTTTTTTAGATAATTCTTCTACCATTTCTTCTAAAGCAAACACTTTTAAATTTGTTTTCTTAACTAAAGAAGCAAGACCTTTAATATGATCACTGTGGGTATGGGTAATTAATAATGCATTTAAATCTTGTGGCACTAAATTTAATTTTTCTAGTTCAGATGCTAGATATTGATAGGTTACTCCCATATCAATTAATATATTTATTTTATCTGTTCGAATTAGAGTACAATTTCCTTTAGAGCCACTTGATAATACCTTTACTTTCATTATTTAAAGATGGTAGTTAATGGATTCATTGCTACCCCTCCTCTAAATGGGTACCCATTATATAAACCAAAGTGTAAATGTACACCGGATGCATTACCTGTATTTCCCATAGTTCCAATTTGATCTCCACCCATGACAACATCTCCTGCCTGTTTATAACGTGCTGCCATGTGTCCGTAATAAGTATAGTAATTGTTGCTATGCTGAATAATAATATAATTTCCATTATAATTTGTATAACTTGATTGAACTACAATTCCATTATTAGCGGCTTTGATTGGAGAACCATAACCTGGTCCACTAATATCAATTGCATCATGATGAGATCCCCAACGCCAAGAAAAATAACTTGTAATTATATAAGGGCTATTTGTAGGCCATACCCAACTACCAATACCTACTGGTACATCCTGAGGACCTAAACTTTGACTGGTATATCGTTTAGTACCACGCACTACAATTTTATCTATTTTTGGAGATAATTCAATTGGAGTACCTACTGTAATTGTGTCTTGGATTTCTCCATTTACAACATAAACTTTTTGTGTAACTAACGCTAAACCATCTTGTCCATCCTGTTCTACTTTTTCATAACCAACATATTGATTGTTATCATCTTTGTAAATAGTTTCCATTTCTAGTGTCTGTTTCGATACTACATGTTGTTCTTCTACTAGATTAAATTGTGGTGTAATTAAACCTAAATTTACTATTTGCCCTGGATATAATAAATCTTGTGCAGTATTAAAATTTGTATTGGCAATTAAAAATTCTTCTGTTGATAGTTTATTGTTATTAGCTATTTCTTCGATAGTATCTCCAGCTTGAACTGTATACTTTTCTTGTTCTTCCGTTGTACCAAATAACAGATATTTACTTAATTCCTCTTCTGTTAAATAAATTTTAGCTTCTGCCGGAATACGTGTTTTTTTAATAACAATATCATTTTCAATATATAAATTTTCAATAATTGTTCCTGGTTCTTTTTCCTCTAATTGCTTTTGTGTACCATTTAAATAGTCATTATAAGTATCTTCATCTATAAAAGCAGTAATTGTAGTATCTACAGCATTAGTAAAGATGTCTTTATCTAAAACATAAATCTTTTGATCGTTAATTTTAGTCGTTGTTCCATCTTCATTTGTTTTTTCTGTACCAGGAATATCAATTTCATAACCATCAATAGTAAAGGAAGAAGTTCCCTTAATTTCTTCTATTTTTCTATAAATTTCTTCAATTGTTGAAATTGTTTCATTATAGGTTATCTCTTTGACAATATCTAGATCATTAGGAGCATAAACTTTTGATACATTATATTTTTCTTTTAATTGTTGTTGTTTGGTATCAATATAATTTTCTAGCTCTTGCTTAGATTCAATAACACCTATAGATTCTCCGGCTAAATATACTTTATATAATTGTTTCGGATTACTAATTGCTGTATTGATTCCTAGTATTTTAGCAGGAAGAGTATCAGGATTACTTCCTAGTACTACTAATGCACTAGATAATAAAAATACTACTATTCCTATTAATATTTGTTTTTTATCCATTATTTTCACCCTTATTATCTTTCATAAAATTTAAGAAAGTGCTAGTACTTTTCCTAAATAATAAATCAATTTTGCCGGTTGGTCCATTACGATGTTTTCCAATAATTAGTTCACTTAAACTTGGATCTGGTGATTCATTTGATTCTTTTACTGTTTGATAATAGTCATCACGATATAATAATGCAACAATATCAGCATCTTGTTCAATTGATCCAGATTCTCTTAAATCACTCATTTTTGGTCTTTTATCTTCACGTGATTCAACACCACGAGATAACTGAGCTAAAGCAATTACAGGTATTTTTAATTCCATTGCCATTTTCTTTAAGCTTCTCGAAATATCAGTAATTTCGGCTTGACGATTATTTCCATAATTTCCACCCATGGATAATAATTGCAAGTGGTCAATAATTACTAAATCTAAGCCATCTTCGCTAGTTGCTAGACGACGACATTTTGATTTAATATCTCCTACTGTTACACCGGCATCATCTGAAATATATAGTTTTGCACCTGCTAATTGACTTTTTGCTTCTGTTACTCTTTTCCAGTCATCATTTAATAAATTTCCACTAGTTAGTTTAGTACCTTCTATTTGGCCTAAAGATGAGATAATACGAGTGGCTAGTTGTTCTGCCCCCATTTCTAATGAGAAAATAGCTACTGTTTTATTGGTATTAATGGCTACATTTGTTGCTAAATTTAGAGCAAAAGCGGTTTTTCCCATGGCAGGACGAGCGGCTAAAATAATTAATTGATTTTCATGAAGACCTGAGGTTAAGCGATCTAATTCATACCAACCAGTTGGTATTCCTGTAATATCTCCTTTAGAAGATGCTAATTTTTCTAGATTTTGCTGAACTTCATTCAAAACATCTTGAATATTTCTAAATTCAGAAGAACGACGATTTTTGATAATTCCAACTATTTTACTTTCTACTTGATCTAAAATATCTGCTACTTCTCCGTTATGTTCATAAGCAAGAGTCGCAATTTCAGTAGAGGTATCAATTACGCTTCTTAACATATAATTATCTTCTACAATTTGTATATAATATTCGATATTAGCAGCAGTTGGAACAGTATTCATTAATTCTGTTAAATACTCAACTCCTCCTACGTCATTTAATTTTTTTGATTGATTTAGTTCTGCTGTAATCGTGGTTAAATCAATTGGTACTTTTTTATCATGCAAATCTGCTATTGTTTGAAATATAATTCCATGTTTTTCTAAATAAAAGGATTTTGCAAACAACTTATCTGTTGCTTTTTCGATTGCATTATTTGATAAAAACATTGCTCCTAAAACAGATTGTTCCGCAACAATATCATTAGGAATGGTTTTGATAGCCATAATATCACCTACTTTATTTTACTAATTGTACTTTTAATTCTGCTTTTATTTCCTTATAAAGCGTTATTATTACTTTATGAAAGCCTAAAGATTGAAGAGATGTTACTAATTCAATTTGTTTCTTATCTATTTTGTAACCTTTTTTTAATAATTCTTCTTTAATTTGTTTTGGACTAATGCTTCCAAAAACTTTATCTTTTTCTCCTGTTTTTACTTTGAATACTAACGTTATTTTTTCTAAATTTTTCTTTAATACTTCTGCTTCTTGTGTTAACTTAGATTCTTCTTGTTTTTTCGCTTCATTTTCTTTTTTTACGGTTTCCATATTTTTCTCTGTTACTTGAACAGCATATCCATTTTTAATTAAGTAATTTTCAGCATATCCATCTTTTACTTCTTTAATGTCACCTTTTTTGGCTTGTTTTTTTAAATCTTTAATAAATATTACTTTCATAGATTCCTCCTAATCTAAGGCTTTTAATAATTCTTCTTTAGCCTTTGGTAAATCAATATCTTTCACTTGTGCAGCAGCATCATGATTATCGCCACCACCACCAAAAATTTCGGCAATTTTTCCAACATTGATATTTCCTTCACTTCTAGCACTAAGACCAACTCCGCCATCGATTCTATTTCCTAAAACAAAAGAGGCTTCAATTCCATTAAATTGAAGAAGAGTATCTGCTATTTTGGCTAGTTCTTCTCTTTTATATTTAATTTTATCTGGTGCTACAGTTACAGCATATTTTTCATTGATAACTTCCACTTCTGTAATTACTTTTTGTCTTAGAATGTAATCTTTGATATCTTGTTTTAAAAAATATTGAACTTTTCTTGGATCTGCTTTTTGTTGTGCTAGATAATAGGCAGCTTTATAAGTATTAATATCTGTTTTTACTATAAAATTACTTGTATCTAAGACAATTCCAGCTAGGATAAAAGTTGCTGTTTTTTCAGTTAATTTAATACGATATTTTTCAATTAATTTAGTAACAATTTCACAAGCACTAGATGCATTTTCATCAATGATTTGAATAGTATTTGGAATTGTTTGATCTGTTTCTTGGTGATGATCTAAAATAATAATATGATTAAAATAATGAAGAATTTGATCATTTTGGAGAAGATGAGCTTTATTGGTATCTACAATGATTAAAATACTATTTTTATGATGATATTTAGGAATTTCTTTACTTTTAATTAGCGTATAATTACTTTCTATTTCTTTTAATAGTTTTCCTACTCCTAGCTCATGTTTTGTATCATCTACTACTATATAATTTTTTTTATGAAAGCTATTACAGATAGAAGAAACACCAATACATGCACCAATGGCATCTAAATCTAGATTTTTATGAGCCATAATAAATATATTTTTACTTGTCCTAATTTTTCTTTTTATTTTATTTTCAATTTTCATTATGCTTCTCCATTTCTTTATTTATTATACAACAAAACCTACTAGTTGTCCAAACAAGACATCATTTTTAGATGAAAAATAGAACTCTTCAAAGTTCTATCATATTTTTCTTGATTCTTCTATCACCAAATTTAATTTTTTTATTTCTTCTTGAGTAATATAAATTACTTACCATCTGGTGGATTGATTTTAGTATCACCATAAACAATCCAGATGGCTTTAACTTCTGTTTTTGGCATATCTGCAAAACCATCTGTAAAAATTATCTATATCTTTTTGTGTTTTTAAGACTTTTGTTTAATATTGATTAAATTTTTTATTTAATTTTATATAAAAATAAAAGATGAACTTTTTTTGTTCATCTTACTTAGTATAAGGTAATAAAGCAATTGCACGAGCACGTTTAATTTGTTCTGCTATATGTCTTTGATGTTTTGCACAAGCTCCTGTTATTCTTCTTGGTAAAATCTTACCTCTATCATTAATATATCTTTTTAAAGTTTCTACATCTTTGTAATTGATATCTTTTCCTGTACACATGTAGCATACTTTTTTCTTTTTCTTATAAAATTCTGCCATGTTCTTTCCTCCTTCTTTAGAATGGTAATTCATCATCACTAATCTCAATAGAAGATCCGAAATCTGCAAATGGATCATTTGATACATCTGTAGTTTG
>CANRKU010000026.1 GCA_947631295.1 uncultured Bacilli bacterium | reverse complement strand
TTATTTGTTACTAACTTGTCATCATACTTCAAGTTGCATTTAACTTTAAAAAGTTGCGTTTACTTTAAAATTTGAGCGTAGCAAGCATTATTTCAAATTCTACCAGTCCATTTGTTTCTCCTGATTTAATTTCTAGATCAAGATTCGCAAGTTTTTCTAATTTTTCTAATAAGACTTTCTCCGAATAACGGTAAGAAGCTTCTCTAGCTAGTTTCACAGGATATTCATGTACTTTTAACAATTTACTAATAGCCTGATCACTATTTCCATCATTTAATAAAACTTTTACTTGATACATTAAACGAATTTTATTGGCTAAAATACGAATAATATTAACTATTTGTTCTCCATGTAACAGAAAGTCTTGATATAATTCAAAAGCATACTTTTTATTACCGGTTAAAATACTATCGACCAAGTGAAAAATATTATCATCCATACTCTTCATGACAATTTCTTCAATATCTTTTTCGGTAATAATCTTTTCCTCTAATTTATATAATTTTAATTTTTCTATTTCATGAAATACTCTTTCATAATCTTGATTACAGTATTCTAATAATAATTTTTCGGTATTGGCACTCATTTGATAATCTTCTAATTTTTTCTTCATTTGCGTATGAATATCATTCATTGCTTCTATTACAGTTGCCTTCTTACAGAAATTAGCAGTTATCTTTTTTCTTTTATCAATATTCTCACAAACTAAAATTAAAATATTTTCTAAACTAGGATTTTCTATATACTTTTCTAATTTTTCTAAATTGTGTTCTACCAAAGATTTCGTCTTATCACTAGAAAGAAAAGAGGCATTATGTCCTATCACAATCTTTTTAGATGCTAAAAAATTATACGTATCTAAATCTTCTATTAATCGTTCAATAGGTACCTCTAATAAATCATAAGAAATTATTTCAGCATTAGGACTATTTTTTTTCATTTCTTCTAATTTCGTATCTAGTGTTATTTTATCATTGGTTGTCAATAAATATAGCGAATCCATTTTATATAAGTTCCTTTACTTCTTCTAAAATTTCATCTAATTTGGTAAGATCTTTTCCTCCTCCTTGAGCAAAAGTTTTACTACCTCCACCATTTCCATTTAATTTAGCAGTAACCATCTTCATGATATCACCACTAGATAAGTGCTCTAAATTATTTCTAGAAATCAAACTTACTTGTTCTTTATGAATATTAGCTAGTAGGATAAACCCATTTTCCATTTTATTTAATAGTGTATCTACAATATCTTTTAAAACATTCGTATCTTGATTTTCTACTTTCATAATTAAATAAGAATGACCATTTTTTTCTTGGATTTCTTTTTCATATGAAGATAAATCACTTAGAGCCTTTTTGGCTTTTTCTTCTTTATATTTCTTTTCTAAATTCTTAACCTCATTTTGGGTATATTCTAATTCATTTTTTTCAAAGATAATATCTTGATAACTCTTTGGTTCATCGTTTTCAATATTACATTCAAAATCAAGAATAATGCCTTCTTGTTTTGCTTGACTAATAATATTACGAGCTTTCATTAATAATTTTATTTTTTCATCATTATATGGTTTAATTGTCTCTAATAAAATATCTTCTACACTATCATTGGTACAAGCTTCGATACGATAGACATTACTACCTTTAGATTCTACAGAAAAGCAAGCAAATTTTTTAATTTCATTGGTATTTTTAATATGGGTTCCTCCACATAATTCTTTAGAGTCTCCTATGGTAACGACACGTACCTTACTACCATATTTTTCACTAAATAATGCCATTGCACCGGTTTCTTTTGCTTTCTTAATATCCATAATTTCCGTATGGGATTCTATATTTTTCTTTGCATATTCATTCACAAAATTTTCGACTTCAATAATTTTATCCTCTAATAATTTACCAGTATATGTAAAATCAAATCTTAAAGAGGTATCACTTACGTAACTACCTGCTTGATGAATTTTATCTGAAATAATCGTTCGAAGTGCATATTGAAGCAAGTGAACACAAGAATGGTTTACCTCTATTTTTCTTCTTCTTGCTTCATCAATAGTTGTTTTCACAGAGTCGTGTAAAGATACTTTTCCATCTAATACTTTAATTTTATGTAAATGTTGTCCATTTGGAGCTTTTCTTACATCTAATACACGTGCTTTAAAATTATTAGAAGTAATCATACCAGTATCACTAATTTGTCCTCCTGATTCTGCATAAAAGCAAGTTCGATCTAAAATAACATAGCCTTCTTTAGAAATAGAATCCACAAATTTTTTGCCATCGAAAAGTCCTATTACTTTTCCTTTTTCCATATAGGAATTATAAATAAATTCTGATTTTTCTTTGAAATTTAATAATTCTTCATTTTGAATATTCATATTGGCTTCTTGTTTACGATTTTGTTTTGCTAATGTTTTTTGTTCTTCCATATAATGATCAAATTCTTCTTTTGATGTTGTAAATCCTTTTTCTTCTAAATATTCTAATGTTAATTCATATGGAAAGCCATATGTATCATATAACTTAAATACTTCGATTGCGGGAATAGTTTTTTCTTTAGTAGAATCCATTAATTCTAATAATCTTCTTTCTCCACTTGCTAAGGTTTTATGGAAAAGTTGTTCTTCTTCATATACAAGGGTTTCTACATAGCCTCTATTATCAAGTAGTTCAGGATAACTATCTCCCATAATTTTACATACCGTATCTACTAATTTATACATAAAAGGCTCATTTAATCCTAATTTTTTACCCATACGAACACTTCTTCTTAAAAGTCTTCTTAATACATAACCTCTACCAATGTTTTCAAAGATAGCACCATCCGATAATGCCATTGTAATAGCACGAATGTGATCGGCAATTATTTTAAAACTAGATTCCCCATTATATAAAACGCCACTTAAATCTTCTATTTTTTGAATGATAGGTACAAATAAATCTGTATCAAAATTAGAATCAACATCTTGAAAAATACATGCCCATCTTTCTAAGCCAGCACCAGTATCGATATTTTTACTTGGAAGTTCCTGATAATCTTTACGATCAACACCTGCTTTCGAATTAAATTGACTAAAAACATTATTCCAAATTTCTACATAACGATCCTGTTCTTGATCTTTCTTAAATAATTCTAAGGCATTGTGATTAGGATCATATTTTTCTCCTCGATCATAGAAGATTTCTGAATCTGGTCCACATGGTCCTTCTCCTATTTCCCAGAAATTTCCTTCAAGTCTTACAATATGATCTTCTAACATGCCTACATCAATCCAACGATTATAAGCATCATTATCATCAATATAAATCGTCACATATAGTTTTTCTTTGGGAATAGCGAACCATTCTTTGCTTGTTAGTAATTCAAAAGCATAACCAATAGCTTCTTCTTTGAAATAATCCCCAATGGAAAAATTTCCCATCATTTCAAAGAAAGTTTGGTGTCTAGTCGTAATTCCTACATTTTCAATGTCATTCGTACGAATACATTTTTGTACATTGACAATTCTTCTGGATTCCGGTACTTTACTACCATCAAAATATTTTTTTAAAGGTGCAACACCTGCATTAATCCAAAGTAAAGAGTCATCATCAATAGGAATTAATGGTGCACTTTCCATTTTCTTATGGCCCTTCTTTTCAAAAAAATCATACCACATATTTCTAATTTCTGTACTAGTCATGTATTTCATGTTTCTTTACCTCACTATCTATTATTTTTATTATATCACTCGTTAATTGATTTAGGGAACGATTTATAATTTCATAATCAAATTTTTGATAATTATTTAAAGCCAGTTCTGTAATGTGTACTTGTTCACTTGTTTTTAGAGGACTGATATAACCTTCTCTTGTAACATTAATGCTAATTACATTCGGAAACCTTTCTTTTATTGTTTCTATTTCTAATGGAAGCCTAATATCATTTACTAAAAAGATATCAAAAAAATTAGATAAAACCATGATATCATCTGTCAAATGATCAATATGAAAATAAGGTTTTTTCATCTCTTCACGGATGATTTCAGTTCCAATTTTTTGTAACATTTTTCTAGGTTTTGTTTCCTCTTTACCATCCCAGCCAAAATAATCTTTCAAATATCCTTTTAAAGTTCGCATTATTTGTATTTCACAAGTGCGAAAACCTCGTCTTTCATATTCTTCTTTTATAATCTTACTAACTAAACCTTTTCCATTACGTGCTCTACCACTAATTAAATATATCAAAATATGATGATTATTCATATAAGCTCCTTTCTAAGGTTATAAAACTAATTTTCATGTCATTCTTCTAGTCCTATTTTTAACAAGAAAAGACCTAGCTAGGAGTATCAAAAAGATACGGTACCATCCTAATTAGATCTTAATTTTCATAACGGTTATACCGGACTAGTTTATAGTCACAAGAAAAGTAGCTTTCATATAATTTTTTTCATTGTTTCCACCTAACACAATGTCTCTATTAAAAATTACTATATTACTTATCTCTTCTTATTGTTTTAATTCATTATCAGTAATTCTTTCTACAATAGAAAATTTTTGATTGAAAAATTGAAATATTGTCTTGAAGATGGCAATCACTGGTGTAGCAAGAATCATTCCTATTATACCAAAGAAATGAGCAAATATCAATAATCCTAACATGATTGTTACAGGATGTAATTTCATTGTCTTTCCCATTACGACTGGCTGTAAGAAATAACTTTCTAATGTTTGAGCAGTAATAATGGCAATTAAAACGAATACTCCTGTCATTGGGCTAATTGATAGTCCTACCACTACTGCTGGAACTCCACCAATATATGGTCCTATATAAGGGATCACGTTAGTGATCGCACAGAACAATCCAAATACCATTGGTGCTTCTAATCCAGCAATTGATAAAGCAATTGATTGAAAAATGAATAAGATGAGCATAATTAATAAAGTTCCACGTACATAACTTTTTAAATTATTATTTAATTGATTGATTAAAGTAATCGTATCTTTTTGATATTGTTTTGGAATTAAACTATATAAATGCTTTTTCACATTATCAAAATCAAATAACATATATAATCCTACTAAAAGCCCAATTAATAAATTCACTCCACCTGAGACAATGGAGGTAACAGCATTCATAAGTGTAGTAGGTAAATCCACTGTTAAAGATTTGCTTAGATTATTGATACTATCATAAATTCCTATTTTAATATCTGTAAAGTTATAATCTCCTAAATTATTTAAATTATCAAAGAAACTATCAATATTTTCTTTTAAATAATTAATAAAACTAGGAACAGACTGTACTAAATCATTTAACTGATCCGTAATAGAAGGTATCATTAAACGTATTAATAAATAGATAAAAGATAAGAAGATAATATACACAAAAATAGCGCCTAATATTCTACTAACCCCTTTTTTATTTAAGAAAGTAACAAAAGGATCAAACATCCAGGCTAGCACTATTCCAATAAAAAGTGGTGAGATTATAGCCAAGATATTTCCTATAAAAGGTAAAATTTTCCAATCTCCTAATAGTTTACTACAAATAAATACTAAGGATACAATAGCTAATATAAAAACAATTTTTAAAATATTTACGCCAATACGAATTCCTTCATTTAATTTTCCATAATCAATAGAATCATTTTTTCTTCTTAACATATTTTCACCTTTTTCTATCTCTTTACATAATATAACATACTTTTCTTTTTTATACTAGATGTTTTCCAAAGAAATGGAAAAAGAAGAATGACTTCTTCTATTATCTCTTTTTCCATAAAATTCGAACGGTATAGAATAAAAATACCATATACATCAGTACATATATCCATATTAGTATGGTACTAATGATACCATCTGTATATTTATTAACAACACCTGGTATACTTTCAGGAAAATATTTACTAATAAAACTACTTATTTCATACACCCCTAAATTGTTTTTTAAAAAGGTCAGAATACGAAAAAAAATATCAAGGCTAGCAATAAAATAAACACTGCTATCTAATCTTCTAAAAAAACATACTCCTGCTACAATTAAAACAATTAATAATACTGCATCAAAACTCATATTAACACTCCCTATTGTATTTAATAGTAGCATAATTTCCTTAAAAAAACAATCCCTCTAAAAAAAGGAATTGGATCTTTTTTCATATTCCAGTGTTGTTTTAGAACCATGTCCTGGATAAAGTGTGATATCATCTTTTAATGCTTTTATTTTTTCAATACTTTCCTGCATTTCCTTAAAGCTGCCCCCTTCTAAATCACATCTACCAATACTGTTTAAAAATATAAAATCGCCTACAAACATTAGTTTTTCTTTTTTAAAATAAAAACTAATTGAATCTTTGGTATGTCCTGGATTATATATTACCTCAAAGGTAAAGGGATCTATTGTATACTCTTTCTCTTTTAATGTATTGAAATCATAAAACTGAGTTTGATAAAAATCTAATATTTCTTTTAGAGCACCAACATGATCAAAATGATGATGTGTTAATAAAACTCCTACTACTTTTCTCTTATTTATGGTTTCTTTTATTTTTTCAAATTCTGCACCTGGATCAATAATTAAACAGCTATTTTCTTTACTTATAATATAACAATTTTCTTCTAAGTCTCCTACTATTACCTTTTCAATTTTCATATTTTTTCTTCTTTCTCTTTATTGATTCTAAAATTATATATGTTTTTATTTGTTTCATTAGAACATTTTATCTTATTTTCTCGTTCTATTTGAGAATAGATACAGCCACAATAATTTTGACGATATAAATGATATTGGTTAGCTAATTCAATACTACGTTGATAGCCATTTTTCTTTTTAAAATCAGCCATTAAGTAAGAAACCTGGTATTTTTTTTCTAAAGTAATCCCTATTTCATTAATCCAGGTACTATTTTTATAGGGACTAATTGATAATGTCGTTGTGAAATAGTCAAAATGATGTTTTTTTGCTACTTTCGCTGTTTCTTGAAGACGAAGTTGGTAACACAAATAGCATCTTTCTTCTCCTTCTTTTTGATGTTCTAATCCTTTCACTGTATCATAAAAAGCATTACTATCATAATCACAATCTAAAAAAGAAACTGGATATTTCGTAGGAAATTGTTGCAGAAAGCGTTTTTCTTCTTCTTTTCTTTTTTGATATTCTTCCATTGGATAAATATTAGGATTATAATAGAAAATCGTGATTTTAAAGTATGGAGATAAGGTTTCTAAGACATAACTAGAACATGGTGCACAACAACTATGTAATAATAGTGTAGGAACATGTTTGTTTTTTCTTTCTTCTTCTATTATTTTTTCCATTTCTATTTGATAATTCATTTTCATATTTTTTCCTCTTTATGAAATAGATTATTAACCGTATCATTATTAGGTAATAACATTTTAATATTGTGATTAATTCTAATTTCATATTCTGTTTCTATTTTTTCCATCTTTTCTCCATCTAGACACCAAGGTTTTTTCAATTTATCGATAAATTTCACTTTTAAATAATCAGTTCTATGAAAATAAAAACCAGGTACTAATCTAATATCACTAGTTTTTAGATAAATTAAACTTTTGATAATATCTTGTTTTTTCTTTAAATTACAAAATAGTACTTCAAATTTACCATCGTTTAAGATAATGTCATTATAAAAATTTTGAATACCGGCAATTCTAGTAGCATTGGAGAATAATGCAAAAGAATAAAGTCCATGATATTTTTCATGGTCTACCTCATAAGTAATTTCATATAATGGGGTCTTATTGAATAAAAAATCTTTTATACCATTGATAATATAAGCAATATATCCTATTTTCTTTTTTAAAGCACTTTTGGTATCATAAGGAATATTCATAAACTTACCAAAACCTGCTACATAGAAAAAAGGTTCTTGATTTACCGTACCAATATCTACTTCTTTTATTTTTCCTGATAATAATGATTCCAAATTTTGATAGATATTTTTTTTAAGACCAAACATCATACTAATATCATTTGTTGTGCCATAAGGGAGATTAGCAAGGACTATAGGATTCTTTCTTTTTAAATTACCTGAAACTATTTCATTAAAAGTTCCATCTCCTCCTAAAGAAATAACTAAATCAACATTTTCTAATTGTAGTACTATTTCTTTTGCATGTCCAGAATATTTCGTTTTCATAAATTCTACTTGATAATCATATTTTGAAAAAATAGTTTCTATTTTCTTAAAATCTGTTATTACTTTTTGTTTTCTATTGGTTTTTTGTCCACTAATTGGATTATATATTAAAACGGCTTTTTTCATAAAACACCCCGATATTGCCAAACATTTTCATCCTGTGATAGGCTATAGAAAAAGCAAGTATTTCTACTCACTTAAATTATGATATACTTCTTGTACATCATCAATATCTTCTAAAGCTTCAATTAGATTATATACTTTTTCTTTGGTTTCTTCATCAGCTATTTCTATTTGGTTAGAAGCAACATAAGTAATCTCACTTGTTAGAAAATTAGTGATTCCCATCTTTTCCATTGCTTCTTTTACTTGTAAGAAGGTATCAGGTGTTGTATAAATTTCAAAAGTATCCTCATTTACGATAAAATCATCAGCACCCTGATCCAAAACTGTCATCATTAATTCATCTTCATCTACTGTTTTTTCAACCACAATAATGCCACGTCTTTCAAACATATAACTA
This sequence comes from uncultured Bacilli bacterium, assembly GCA_947631295.1. Classification (GTDB taxonomy): domain Bacteria; phylum Bacillota_I; class Bacilli_A; order RF39; family UBA660; genus Alloscybalousia. Next base: position 5,274 of record CANRKU010000026.1, on the reverse strand, counting down.
ACGCTACCATCCGTACCTAAATTACCACCTTTTTTAGTAAATGCTGTACGAACTAACATTGCAGTACGATTTCTATTATCTGTTAAGCAATCGACCATAAACGCAATTCCACTAGGTCCATATCCTTCATAACGAATATTTTCATAGTCTTCTCCACCTTGTGCACCTACTGCTTTGTCAATTGCTTTTTGAATATTATCTTTTGGCATATTTTGGCTTCTACATTTTTCAATTACCATCCTTAGTGATGGATTGGTATCCGGATCTCCATTTGTACCCTTTGCAGCTACATAAATTTCCTTGGCTAATTTTTGAAAAATTTTACCACGTTCTTGGTCAATTAACCCTTTTTTACGGTGAATAGTTGCCCATTTTGAATGTCCACTCATACTCTCTCTCCTTCTTTCATATTCTTGGAACAAAATGTTAACTGAATATTACTTATATTTCTTCATTTTACCACTAGTTCTTTTATATAATAGCTTTTTCCCCTAGTACCACGTTATCACACGCATGTATGATTGTCAATATCTATTTTAGGAAGAAAAATACTTAATATAGAAAAAATAGAACACTATTTTTCTTATTTACCCCACCAAATATTCTAAAATAACTGGCGCTAATATTAAAAGCAAAACTAAGGGAATTCCTAAAAATACAGAGACTACACTGATTTTAATCGGAATTTGGTTCATTGTATTTTTAATATCCATTACCCTCTTATTTTGAATAAAGTCAATTTCTTGTCTTAACGTATTCGTAATATCCCCACCACTTGTATATGTTTCAGAAATATTTAAAATTACATTTTGAAGAATATCAGAAGGGATTTTTTTTCGTAAATTGATTAATGCTTCGTGGAAACTTTTTCCGTAATTCATTTCTCTAAACGCATTTTTAAATTCTTTTGATAAGCTATTATCCACTACTTCTATAGTTAATTCTAATCCTTGAATCAAACTTTTACCACTGTCTAAAGACAAAATAAGTACCTCTAAAAAATAAATAGCATCTTTTTCTAAAGATTGTATTCTTTTCTTCATCGGATAATCAATCATGCAATAGGTGAAAAAAAGAAAGAAAAGAGTACTGATCGTAATAGCAGCTACTATATGATAACTAGAAAAAATTAGAAAATAGAAGAATAGAAAAACACTGACTAACAATCTAGTATTCAAAAATTGAAAAACTTTTTTTTGGTCTTGATATCCCAAAAATTTCATTTTATTTTCGTATTTTACGATTGTTTGATAACGGTAAATTTTTCTAGATAATAAATAATTATTTCTATCCATAAGAATCTCCTTTCTAATATTTTTCTACTTTCATAATCATGCGAATAATTATGATGTAAATACTATAAATTAATAAAATAATCAAAAATAATAAAATACCTAACGTTGATTCAAAAAAGATATGAAAATAATTAGGATTCCATATACTCATCACAATCCATAGAAAAATAGGAAGAAAAACTAATAGTTGAAATACTAATTTACTACTAGCAATGGTTGCTTTTAATTCTAAATCTAATTTTCTTCTAGTATAAAAGCTTTTTTCAATAGATGAAAATATTTTAGCAATATTACCACCTGTTTTATCTAATATTACTAAGCTAGAAGCAATATATTTCACTTCTTCTAAATCTACTCGTTTTTGAAAGCGAAGAAAAGCGGCTTGAAAGCTTAAACCATGCAACAAATCATTATAAATCTTATCAAATTCTTTTGCTAAAGGGCCATCTAATTCTTCTTTTGTTTTTTCTACTACTTGTAGAATGCTTTTGCCAGATTGAAAGGAATGATTCATAATAGAGATTGCCTTTAATAATTCTGATTCTATTTGTTTTTTTACTATTTTTTGTTGAATCATAATAATAAAATTAGGAACCATAAAGCCAATGAATAAAGAGACTACTAAGAGGAAAAAAGAAAAAGATAGTTTGGTTAGAATGGATAATAGAAGATAACATATAGCTAGTGTCATACTGGAAAAAATTTTGATTATGAATACTCTTAATTGATTGGTTTCTATTTCCTTATTATTTTTATTTAATATTTCGTAGATTGTTGTTTTTCTTAATTTTTTTACACAGCAATCAATCCATTGATTCAACTTGGATATTATTCTATCTAAAAGAGATATTTTTTCTAAATCAATATTAGGAATTATATGTTTTTCTATTCTTTTTTGTAAGAAAATAGAATGAATGGTTAAAAATAACCAAATGATGATTATTAAGATTAGAATTAATAAAATAGAGAAAGAAAATATCTTATTTTCTAACATGTACGTCACCATCTTTCCTAATTATTCTTTTTTCTTTTTTTTCTATTGGTAGTTTCTTTTTTTACTTTAGAAAAAATATCATCGATAGAATGGATTCCTTTTTGTTGTATTCTTTGATATACCTTTGGTAAATAATTATATAAAACAAATTCTCCATTTACATCATTGTTTGCATTGATGCCTTTTTCTTGAAAAGCAAAAATACTTTGTAAGAAAATATCATCTTCTTGAAAACCAACTACTTCACTAATATTAGTTACTTTTCTTCTACCATCACTTAATCTTTTAATCTCTACCACAATATCAATTGCACTTTCAATGTATTCACGGATAGCTCGAATAGGAATTTCCATTCCACTCATTAATACCATTGTTTCAATTCGATGCATAGCATCTAATGGACTATTTGCATGAAGGGTTGTTAAACTACCATCATGACCAGTGTTCATCGCTTGTAGCATATCTAGGGCTTCTTCCCCACGAACTTCTCCGACTATAATTCTATCTGGTCTCATTCTTAATGAATTACGAACTAAATCGCGAATGGTTATTTCTTTTCCATTATGATAATTTGATTCTTTTGTTTCTAATGAAACAACATGACTTTGTAGTAAAGATAATTCATGGGCATCTTCTATGGTAATAATGCGTTCATCATTTTCTATAAAACTAGATAAAACATTCAGTAATGTTGTTTTTCCACTACCTGTTCCACCACATACTACAATATTTAATTTTGCTTTAACACAAGCTTCTAAAAATCGAGCCATGTACGTAGTCATCGTACCATTGGCAATCATATCTTCAATGCTATCCATTTCTCGATTAAATTTACGAATCGTTAAAATTGGTCCATTTACACTTAAAGGAGGAATAATAGCGTTTAATCTACTGCCATCTTTTAATCTAGCATCTACCATTGGTGTAGAAGCATCTAACGTTTTTCCCAGTGGCTGAATCATTCGTTCAATAGTTCTTAAAATATGATTGTTATTAATAAAAGAAAGCGTATCTTCTTTTACAATTTTACCATCCATTTCAATATAAATATCATCAGGACCATTTACCATAATTTCTGTTACATTTTTATCTTCTAATAATTCGGTAATAGGACCATAGCCGTGAATCTCATTTTCAATTAAATTATAAATATATCCTCTTTGTATCGTGGATAAATCATAATCTTCCAAGACTTTATTAATTTGATAATCCATTATTTCTTTATCATCTACATAATCACTAATAGTATGATCTAAGAAATTGGCAATTATCTTACTACGCAATTCATCTAATAATTTTTTATCTTGAAAAACATCATAATCAGGAACAAAAGTAATATCCTTTTTTTCTTTATCTAATTCAAATTCTTCTATTAGCGTTTTCTTTTCCATTCTATCACCTACATCTCTACTATATCCATTGCCATTCTTTCTAATTTGCGAAGATCATTTTTATCTTTAAAGGTTAAACTTTTATTTAACGTAAAAATTTCTCCTTCTAATAAGAAACTAGTAATATTTTTAATATATAAAGAATGGTCAATAGTATAATCAATATTTTTTCCAATCATACTTCTAATATCGTATTTCGAAAAATAATTTAGTCCCATGTCCCTAGAATTATTTAATACCACTTTAATGGCGTCTCCTTTAATATCCGACATCACATCCATAAATAATCTAGTATTTTTCATATCCATTAAGTCATTGGTAATTATGTATAAAATGATATCTGTTTTATCTAATAACAAAATATTTTCTTTCGTTAGGCCATGTGTTGTATCTACTAAAACAATATCATAATAATTGGTCATGTTTTCAATAAACATAGTAATATTTTCTGAATCGATTTTTAAAGCCTGTCTTGGATCTTTGCAAGATGCAACTACATCAATATTTTTATGATAAGGTGTAATATAGCTTTCAAAATTTTGGTAACGATTATTTAATAAATCATCAGAAATATGAAAAATATTTTTGGAAGGTTCTAAATCCAGATTTAAGGCAATAGATCCTCCTATAAAATCATAATCTACTAATAATATTTTTTGATCCATTTTAGCAAGTATTCCAGCTAAATTAAGAATAAAAATGGTTTTTCCAACTCCACCTTTTGATGATGTGACTGTCACAATTTTTCCTTTTTTCTTTTCCATACTTTTTTCCTCTATTCTATACAACTTGTTTCAACTTTTAGATTATTATTCTTTCCTAATAATTGAGAATAAAGAGATGTTGTTTTTTTGGATAAGATGATTTTTACACTATTGTTTTCTCTCACTATTTCTACTTTACTAATATTTTGATCATTTTCTAAAGCTAACTGTTCAATATTTTCTTTTTTCTCTTCTTGAATAGCATAGCTACATACAAGATTAGCTATTTCTTTTAATTCTCTTTTTTGATAGGAAAGATTACATTGATTGAATACTAATCCTATTAATATGCAAAAAATAGGTAATAGAATAATAAATATAACCAAAGTTTGCCCTTTATTATTCAAGAGGAATCACCCTCTTTATTTTTATTTCATAATTCTTCTTAATAGGAGTTGTTAAAGAAATGGTATTTTTTACTTCTATGGTTAGAAAAGAAGTAGTTGTATTTTCTAAAATATTGGTAGTTAAATTTTCTTTTTCAAAATACTCTTCTAATGTTTTAATTGAATAAGGTTCTTTTTCCCAGACAGCAATAATATCAGTTACTTGGTCTTCTAATTCAATCTTTTTTATGAAAATAGTTCCGATATCTATCATGCCTAATATTAATAAGATTAAAATTGGTAAAATCAGAATAAATTCAATTAGTGCTTGTCCCTTTTCATTTTCTTTCACTATACCACCCCTATTATATAAGTTAGTATAGCATAAATTTTGACAAAATAAAAGAGTGGATTCACTCTTTCAACATGGTTCTATAATAAATAGTGTTGGTGAATAAAAATCACTAACACTATTTTTAGTTCATAAAAAAGAGTCATTATCAG
>CANRKU010000025.1 GCA_947631295.1 uncultured Bacilli bacterium | reverse complement strand
GAAATTAGTTTATTTCAAAATCCTAATGTAGCAAGAATTCTTCATACCCAGAATGGTAGTTGGAAAGATAAAGTAACAAAATGGATTACTGGAAATGGTTATGGGGGATTTGATTATGAAATTTTTGATCAACTGATTGATAATTTAAAAGAAGAGAGTAAGACTTTAAGAAAGTAAAAGATAAAGGAGTGTTATTTATGAAAAAAATTATTTTTAAAAAAGGTGAAAAGAAAATTACAGTTTCATGGAATAAATTTCAAAGTAAATCAGAGATAGTGGGATTATATAAGGCAGATACTAAAAATATTATATTTGATGAAGAAGTAACAGAAATTACACTTGATAAATGTGATATTGATCAAGATATGCGTTTTATATTATCAGAAGGTCAAAAAATGAATTTAGTTAATTGTACTAGTGGTCATTATTATCATGATTTATTTATCATTGGTGGTCATACTAATATTGAAAATGGAAATATGGGTTGTATTAGGTTAAATATACAAGATGGCTTATCAACTACTCTAAATTTTGAAGAGAAAAGTAATTTTGTAGGTATTAAAATTTTATCATCTAAGATTGATATTATTGGTAATATTGGTAGTAATTCTATGTATTTAAGTTCTAACACCTTAGAATTTCAAGGATCTAATGTTGAATCTATTTTATTGCATATTAATGCTTCACAATTAATTGTGAACGATTGTTTATTTTATTGCATGGGTGATATTGATTTCAATTATCAAAACTTAGATGCGGAAGATACTTATTTTGTACCAGGTGGTGGTTCTCTTAATTTATCGAAAGTAATAAGTGGTGATTTTTTAAATCCTAGTTCTCTTAAATTAGAAAACGTTGCTAGTTATGATATGAATAAAACTTTAAAAATTGAATCTCTTTTAAATGAAAAGGATCAAGCTATTGCTTCATTCATATCTGTTTTGAAAGGTGTTAATAAAAAAATAGAAAATAATAATTTAGAAGAAATTCAATTGATTTCTTCTAAAATTAGAGATTCTGCTAATCCTCGTATCGAAGCTTTAGAAAAACAGATTGCATTATTAGAAGAAGAAAAAGCTTTATTAATTGAAAATACTCATTATAATCAAATGAAAGTAGAAGAACTTTTACAAAATTGTAAAATTAAATCTATTGGTGCAAAGAAAAAATAAAGTTTATTCATAAAATAAATAAAAAGAATCCATACTATTATTGGTGATAGTATGGATTCTTTATTGGATATATTTTTAAGAAGTATTTTATCGATTGTGGTTTTATTTTTAATTACGGAATTAATGGGTAAAAAGCAGATTAGTCAATTAAATTTATTTGATTATATTATTGGTATTAGTATTGGTTCTTTGGCAGCTAGTTTATCGATTGATACTTCAATTGACTATTTAGATGGTATTTTATCTATTATTATTTATGGGGGAAGTGCTGCTTTTATTTCTTTTCTTACAACGAAAAGTATTACAATGAGAAGATTTTTTACAGGTACTCCATGTGTTTTAATGAATGATGGTAAAATTATATATAAAAATTTAAAAAAAAGCAGACTGGATATGAATGATTTATTACAGATTGCTCGTGAAAATGGATATTATGATTTTAGTCAAATCCATTATTGCATTTTAGAACCAAGTGGAAAGGTTAGTTTTTTACTGAAAGCAAAATACGTACCTGTAACTCCTAGCGATATGAAATTGAAAGTATCCGAAAATGGAATCTGTAGTAATTTAGTCATTGATGGACATTTAATGGAAGGAAATATTAAACAGATTGGGAAAGATAATGATTGGGTATTAACGCGCTTATCTAACATGGGATATTCTGATATTAGTAAATTATTATTAGTAATTTGTGATAATAAAGAACAATTTACAGTATATGAAAAAAGTTGTGATGGTGATATTAAAGTATTTGACTAAAAAAAGAAGATTGAATCTTCTTATAAATAAAGAGGACAAGTACTAATAATACCACTTTTTTGGTTGGTACTTATATATTAAATTACTAGCAATTTAAAGCCCTTTTATTCTTTTTTTGGATTTAACTTGCCTCCTTAGTTTAAGATTAACTTAACCATTTTTTTATTGCAATCTTTTTTTGGTAATAATTTTGTTATTTTACTATTTACTTTACAGACTGGAATCATACAAAGCAATTCTATTTTATTCTTCATCATAAAGTAAAAATTGACAATCCTATATTTGAATGCTAAAATTAAGACAATATAATATGAACTACATCATTGAATGTACTATAGATTTTAATGAAATACTTTTAAAAGTGATAGGAGATATAGCCTTATTTGCTAATAGATAAAATTTAATAATAGTATTTAGGGAAAATTATTTCCTTTTTTATTTCCTTTTTCTATTTTTAAATATAATAATTATAGGTGGTGGTATTATGATTAAAATTTTTAATACAAATATGAAAACAGGTGAATTCAATCAAATTAAACAAATTCGTAAGGGTTGTTGGATTGATTTAGTAAAACCTAAGGAAGAAGATATTAATGTTCTTACTAATTCTTTAAAAGTAGATGCTAGTTTTATTGCCTATATTCTAGATGATGAAGAACAACCTAGAACTGATGTTGATCCGGATAATGGTATTAAAATGATTTTTGTCGATGTTCCTATCAAAGAAAAGAAACATGTAATTACTACAATACCGCTTGCAATTTTAATTATTAAAGAGGATTATATTGTGACTATATCATTAGAAGAAAGCGAAGTATTGAAAGATTTTAAAATGGAAAAAGTAAAAGAGTTTTATACTTATAAGAAGAGTAGGTTTACTATTCAGATTTTATATCGTACGGCTACCTTGTATTTAAGGTATTTAAGAAGTATTAATAAAGAAATTGAACATGCTGAGAGTAAAATGTTGAAGGCTACTAATAATCATGACTTAGCTAATTTACTTAATATAGAAAAGAGTTTAGTTTATATTACGACTTCACTAAAATCTAATGAAATTGTATTAGAAAAAATTTTAAAAGGAAATGTCATTGATTTTTATGAAGAGGATGCTGAACTGTTAGAAGATGCTATTGTTGAAAATAAACAATGTATTGAAATGGCTAATTTATATCGTGAGATTTTAAGCAGTACAACTGATTGTTTTGCTACTATTATTTCTAATAATTTAAATACTATTATGAAATTTTTAGCTGGGATTACTATAGTTTTTTCTATTCCTACTATGGTTGCTTCTTTTATGGGTATGAATGTATCTTTGGGTAAGTTTAGTGAATCTCCGTATGCTTTTCTATTTTTAGTTCTTCTATCTTTCATTTTGTCTTTAGTAGTTGCATATATATTAAAAAAGAAAAATATGTTATAGTATAGAAACTAGAAATGTTTTATGGTATAATTTTACTAGGAAGTGAATTTATGAGTTTTACTTGGATGCTTATTTTTATTTTTTTAATATTATTAGAACTTTGTACAGTAAATTTAGTATGTATTTGGTTTGCTTTAGGTGCTTTAGCATCATTTGTTCTTAGCTTTTGGGTTGATAATGTTACTTGGCAAATTGCTTTATTTGTTGGTGTTAGTTTTCTTTCTCTCTTATTAACAAAAAATTTTGTGAAAAAGATTCGTGGTAACAAGATAGAACCTACTAATTTAGATAGAGTTATTGGTCAAATTGGTATTGTTACGGAAGAAATTACGAAATTAGAACCTGGTGAGGTAAAAGTCAACGGAAAACGTTGGAGTGCTATTTCTTCTAAGAAAGTTAAAGTTGGTAGTAAAGTAGAAATACTTTCTATAGATGGAGTTAAACTAAATGTTAGAGAAGTGAAGGAGGAGGATTAACATGGGTTGGATTATCATCATCATACTTTTAGTATTAGTAGTATTAGGAGTGAAAATTATACCTCAATCTAGGGCTAAAGTAGTGGAAAGATTAGGTAGTTATCATGCAACATTACAGACAGGAGTTCATTATATCATTCCATTTATTGATCGTGTTGCGAGTGATGTCACTTTAAAAGAAATAGTAAAGGATTTTGCACCACAACCAGTAATTACAAAAGATAATGTAACAATGCAAATTGATACTGTTGTGTATTTTCAAATTACAGATCCTAAGCTTTATACTTATGGAGTAGAAAATCCAGTAAATGCTATTGAAAATTTAACTGCTACGACATTGCGTAATATTATTGGTGAATTAGAACTAGATCAAACTTTAACTAGTCGTGATATTATTAATTCTAAAATGAGAAGCATTCTCGATGAGGCAACAGATCCTTGGGGAATTAAAGTTAATCGTGTAGAGGTTAAGAATATTATTCCACCTAGAGATATTCAAGAAGCAATGGAGAAACAGATGAGAGCTGAGCGTGAAAGACGTGAAAAAATTCTTCAAGCAGAAGGAGAAAAGAAAGCTGCTATTTTAATTGCTGAAGGTGAAAAGGAGAGTGCAATTCTTAGAGCCGATGCAAAACGTGAGTCACATATTCGTGAAGCTGATGGTGAAGCTCAAGCTATTCTTAAAGTAAGTGAAGCTAAAGCAGAATCATTAAAATTATTGAAGGATGCTAAAGCAGATGAAGCTGTTTTAAAATTAAAAAGTTATGATGCAATGGTAGAAGTAGCTAATGGTCAATCTACAAAAATTATTGTTCCTAGTGAGCTTCAAAATTTAGTAACAGCTAGTACAGTAATTGCCGAATCTTTAGAAAAAACTAAAAAATAGCTATTGTCTTATTCATAAATATTAGTACAGTTATGTATATTTAATTGGAAACAGTATAAAATAAAAATGGTGATGATTATGCATGATAGTAAATATAGATATTACTATCTACTTGGTAAACATTACTATAAAGATGTTTTAAAGCATCGAAAGGATTATTTTTAATCCTTTTTTTATGGAAATTTTGTTTAAATATCAATCTATAATCTATTTTACTTTTTTGCCTTGATAAGAGTTTCTTTTTACCATTTCTTTATCAATATCATTTAATACACAGAATTTTTTTAATAACCAATTTGGTTCTATTAAATCTTCTTTTACAGGATCCCCTGTAATTCTATTAATGATAATTTCAGGCCTTAATCTTTCTAACTGTTCTATTACGATATCAATATATTCTGATTTTGTTAGTACATGGAATTTTTCTTTTTCGAATATTTTTTCTAATTGTGTATCTTTTATAATATGTAGCATATGAATTTTGACTCCTTGAATATCTAGTTGATTAATATGTTCAACAGTTTCTAGCATCATTTCTTTTGTCTCATATGGTAGACCATTAATTATATGTACTACTACGTTTATGTTTCTATCTCTTAGTTTCTTTACCATCTCATCAAAGCATTTTAAATCATGTCCACGATTAATTAGTTTGGTAGTCTTTTCATGAATAGTTTGTAGTCCTAATTCTATAGTTAGATAAGTTCTTTTAGATAATTCTTCTAGGTAATCTAAACAATCTTCTGTAATAGCATCTGGTCTTGTTGCGATATTTAAGCCTACTACGTTTTCTAATTTTAAAATAGGTTCATACTTTTGTTTTAATATATCTGTTTCGGCATAAGTATTTGTATTTGCTTGAAAATATCCAATATATAAGGCATCTTTCCATTTCTTTTTCATTATTTCTTTTATTTCATTAAATTGTGTAATTAGGCTTTTTTCTTTTTGTCCTGCGAAATCACCGCTTCCTAATTTAGAACAATAAATGCAGCCACCAAATCCTTTAGTTCCATCTTTATTAGGACAAGTAAATCCAGCATTTAAACTAATCTTGCATACTTTTTTTCCGAATTTTTGCTTATAAAAATAATCTAGAGTATGGTATCTTTTGTTATTACTTGAATATTGGAAACAGTTCATACTATCACTTCCATTTTTTTATTTTATCATAAAACTTTATTCATTGATTGCTTTTCTTTGTATTTAATAATATAATTATCATAATAGGTGGTATATATGGATTCAGACTTAAATAAAAAACAAAATAAAAAATTAACAATATTTGCATGTTTCATTTCTATTGTGTCTATTGGACTTTTAATTTTTGGATTTTTAATAGTATCTAGTGATAAAGTGGTGATGTTACAAAGTATTTCTAATTTATCTAATAAATTTAGCGCTCTTTGGGAAAATGAGACTTTTTTGATCGATAAGTTAGCAACTTCTAGTGATATTGGTATTCGATCTAATATAGAGTTTATTTCTGATAATAATGACATTTCCCTTACTTTTGATTATTTAGAAAATAAAAAAGATCAGAAATCAACATTAGATTTTAACCTTGCACATAATCAACAATTGTTGCTTAATACTAATATTTCTCTTAGTGATAACAATCTTTATTTTTATATTGACAATATTACATCTCATCTTTATTTTACTCATTTACCTTATTTTTCTTTTTTATCTGGATTGTCTAGTAATCAATATGATAAAATTATGACTTTGTTCAAAGAATCTATTATTGATTATTTAGATAATCAAGATATTAAAAAGGAATCTAGTAAAATTTCTTATCATGATAAAGAAAAAAGAGTTCATCAGTTAACTTATGAAATTACGAATAAAACGATTCAAGAAATTATGACTAATTTTATTCATGCTATTGAAAGTGATAAAACTTTATTAGAAAGTATTTGTTCTTATTTTAATATTTCGGAAGAAGGCTTGATTGTTCAATTTGATCAATTTTTAAGCTTATTAGATTATCAAGAAATTCACACAGAGTATTATTATCGTGTGTATTATTATGGATTTAATCAAATTGTTTTATATGAACTAGAAGATGCAGAAATGAATGCAAAAATTCAGTATAAAATAGATAATCAAGAAAGTATTCATATTTATCAGAATGATACAGAGTTATTCTCTTTAACTATTACTAAAAATAAAGAAGACTATGAATTAGCAGGTTTTCTTACTAATAATGGACAAGTATCCTCTTATACTGGTAGTATTTCTGATGATAAGATGACAATATTGGTTCATTATTTAGATAAAGATTATCAGTTCGTTATTTCTTCTTCTAATCAAATTTCTGAAGATAATTATCTTTATCAATATCAAATTCATTTATTCTCTCTTGATAATAAGAAAGAGACTAGTTTGTTTTTATTAGATATGGATTATGAATATTATTTTGGAAAAAAGACGAAAATTGATACTAAAAATAGTGTTGATATTCATCATGTTTCAGAAGAAGAATTAGCAAGTTTAAGAGAAAATATTTTGAATCATCCTATTTTTCAATTTTTTTCTTCTTTTTTAGATGAAACTATTTAGCCCTTATTGTTCAGGGCTTTTTTTTTGTTTATAAATGTGTTATGATTAAATAGTAAAATGAATAATAGGGTGATAAATATGATGGAAAATAATGAAAATGTTTCAAGTCAGTTAGTACAACCTCAAAATCAGGTTGGGACAGTAGCTGTTGCTAATAATAATTCTCATTATATTCCTAATCAAGAGATGATTATTCAAGGAAATACTTATCGAATAAGCGTTTTGTCAGAAAAACTTTTAAGACTCGAATATCATCCTGATGGGATATTCTGTGATTATGAGACACAATTAGTAAAATTTAGGGATTTTAAAAAGCCAGAATTTGAACTAACGCAAGATAGTCGTTTTTTAGTTATTAAAACAAAGTATTTTACACTTTCTTATACTAAAGAAAAGAATTTTGATGGTGGTAAATTAATGCCAATGGCTAATCTAAAAGTTGATTTGAATGGTACCGATCGTTCTTGGTATTATCATCATCCTGAGGTTAGAAATTATAAAGGAAATTTTGTTTCTTTGGATGGAACTAGTGAAGATAGATATGCTCAAAATGGATTGTATTCTGTTGATGGATTTGCATCTATAGATGATAGTAATCATGATATATATGATGGTAATAAATATATTCCAAGAGATGGTAAGGGAATTGATTTATACTTATTTGTTTATGGTAATGATTTTGAGTCAGCTTTAAAAGAATACTTTCAATTAACAGGAATGCCAGCTATGGTTCCTAGGTATGCACTTGGTAACTGGTGGTGTCGTGATTTAGAATATAATCAAGAAGATTTATTGGGCGTTGTCAATCATTTTGAAAAGCAGAAGATTCCACTTTCTATTTTACTATTAGATTATCCATGGCATGTAACTAAATTAGAAGAATATCCTAATATGGTTTTTTCAACAGGTTATTCTTTTCGAAAAGACTTATTTTCTAATCCTAAGGAATTTATTCAACAATTACATGAAAAAAATGTTCATCTAGGTTTAAATTTTAATCCTATACAAGGAATTTATCCTCATGAAGATCATTATCAAGATATTGCTTCTTATTTTCAAATTTCTGATAATAAAATTATTGCTTTTGATCCATTAAATCCTATTCTTTTAGATGCTATTTATCGTTTTTTAATATCTCCACTTAGAGATCTTGGAGTAGATTTTTTATGGAATGATATAAAACCTAATGAAATAAAAAAAGAAGCTTTATGGTATTTTAATCAGTCTTTATATTCTAGTTTGTATACTCATACTGGTAATCGTCCTTTTATTTTAGCTCGTAATGGTATGATTGCTACACATCGTTATCCAATTACTTATACTGGTAAAACTTTAATAGGTTGGGATATGTTAAAGTTAATTCCAATGATTAATCAACAAGCTAGTAATATTGGTGTTAATTTTATAAGTAATGATGTTAGTGGTAATTATGGAGGTATTGAAGAAGAGGAATTGTATGTACGTTCTATTGAATTAGCTACTTTTAGTCCTATTTTAAGATTTCATGCACCACGTGGTAAATATTATCGTAAGGAACCATGGAGATGGAATGCTAGGACATTAGAAGTAATTGATAATTATTTAATACTTAGACATCGTCTTATTCCTTATTTATACACTTATGCTTATCATTATCATAAAGATGGTAATTTGATTTTAAAACCTTTATATTATCAATATCCTTGGGTATATGATGATAGTAATTATAAAAATGAATATTATTTTGGTAATATGTTAATTGCACCTATTCTTACTAAAAAAGATGTATTGATTAATCGTACTATTCATAAATTTTATATTCCAGAAGGAATTTGGTATGATTTTAAAACAGGTAAAAAATTTCCAGGAAATAAAGAGTACATTTCCTTCTTTAGGGATGAAGATTATCCAGTATTTGTTAAGAGGGGTGCTATTATTCCTCTAAGTAATAGTGATACAACGAATTTTACAGGTAATCCTGCTTCTTTAGAAATTCAAGTTTTTCCAGGTGAAAGTAATACTTTTGATTTATATGAAGATAAAGAAGATGATGAAACTAAGTATTTACTTACACAGATTGATTATAATTATCTTCCTAGTAACTATACTGTTATTATTAGAACATTAGGTGGAAATCGTGGAGTAGTAGATGATTATCGTAATTATAAAATATGTTTTCGTAATACAAAAAAAGCTGATAATGTTATTGCTTATTTTAATGAGACACAAATTAAAACTGTTAGTTATGTAGATGATGCTGATTTTGTGGTAGAAGTTGAGCATGTTCCATCTATTGGACAATTTACTTTAAATTGTAAGGGAAAAGATATTGAGATTGATGCAATGCGCTTTATTAATGATGATATTGATAGTATTTTACTGGATTTACCAATTAATACAGTATTAAAAGAAAAAATCTCTTCTATCATGTTTAGTGAACTTCCTATTAAGAGAAAAAGAATTGAAATTAGAAAGTTAAAAAAATATAATTTAGGAAATGAATATATTAAACTTTTTTTAAAACTTCTTGAATATATTGGAACAATATAGTACAATATATAGTATTCTTAAAAAGAGGGGATTATTATGTTTGAATTTGCTAAAGAATGGTTGACTAAAAAGACTCAATCATTAGATAAAGAGAACACTAAAATATATATTCAAAGAGAAAGTCATAAAAGAAAAGTGAATTCTATCGATCGTTATTTTCAGTTAAAATCGAGACAAAAAAATAGTGAAAATAAGGCATTAGTTTGCTTGATTCTAGCTATCTTAACTAGTTTTAGTTGTTTAGCTTATCCGCCAACTGTTATTATTACTCTGTTGTTTTCTTTTCTTTCTATTATGAATACTCGAGATATTGTTAAGATTAGAAAAAAAATTCGAAAAAATTATAGTAATTTTTCTAAAATGTCTTATCAGCAACTATTAGAAGAAAAAGATTCTTTACTTCAAAAGATAGAAAAATTGTTACGTGAATATGAAAATAATTATCAGATTATTACTAAATGTAAGTTTTATTTACAGAAAATAGATAATTATATTGTTGATTTGGAAAATCCATTTTGTGCTTCTCAATTTGAAAAAGATGTGAATGATTATTTGGACTCTGGAAAATCTTTGGATGTATATTTAGATTCCATATTTGATTCTTTGCATTGTCAATCTGATAATGATATTGGGGATAATATTAGCTATTTTGAAAAATCAAAGCAGTTAAAGAAAGCAATATAATAGTTAGAAGGTGAAAAATGAGTTCGCATTTACAAGAGGATATTATGGATAAATTGGAAGATTTGGAAAAAAGATTATTACAAGCTGATCATGATTATCAAGATTGTACCGATACTATTCGTTGGTTAGATAATTGTGTAGTTTTGGCTAAGAAAAAGGAAAATTCTACATTCTATTCTATCTTATCTATCCTTGCAGTATTACTAGTTGATTTGAGTAGTAGTATTTATACCGTTCCTTTATTTTTGTTTCTTAATTCTATTTGTATAATTTCAGCTTCATTTCATATAAAAAAAGCGATTACTATTGGGAAACAAATGCGTGAAAAATATTCAGATAGTTATTTTTTATCTAGTAAAGAACTATTTGATCAAATCAACGTATTAAAAGAAAATCAAAATAAATATGGTGCGATATGTTGTGAGTTAACCAATCAATACAATCAATTATCTAGTTTATTTGATAAAGAAGAATCTTTTCTAAATATTGAAAAAGATAATTCTATTTCCTGTCAATTGGATAATTATGCATCTAATATATCTTTAGATTTTTCTGAAGAACAACCAAACAAAGTTAAACAATTAACTTTAAAAAAATAAAAAAACAGACATAATTTAACTTTTATGCTATAATAATAATAGTTTCATGTTGATAAAGAAGTAGTAGTAAAAGGATTATTAATAGAGAGTCTATATTTGGTGAAAATAGATAATATGAATTTTATGAACTTGTCTTTTGAATGAAATAGGGTAATTCCTATAGAAATTAAAGTGGATAGTTATCTATCAATTAAGGTGGTACCGCGATTATTCGTCCTTATGAATAATCGCTTTTCTTTTTGGAGGAAATTTATGGAATATATTTGTTGGTTTCTATTTAGTTTTATTTTAATCTATATTATTTATGATCTTGTTTTTATTAGAAGGACAAAAAGAGGTATTAAGGTTCCACAAGAGGTGCAGTATTTGATATCTTTATATCATTTAGACATTAATTTATTTAGTTATCATAAATTTGTACAAATAGTAGGAATTGTTACTAGCTTTGATATTGCTGTAGCGGCTACTGCAGTGATTGAGATACAAGGACTGATATGGCAGATTTTATTTGGATTTATTGTAGTTTTACCTGTAATTGCAATTAGTTTTATGTTATTAGGTAAGTATTATCAAAAAAAGCAAACGAAAGATAATACCAAAGAATTAGAAAAAGAACAGAAATATCTGCTCAAGAAACGTAAGAGGAAAAAAACAAACAAAAAAAAGAAAGGAAAGAAGAAAAATGGATAGTATTATGAATATTGAAAGAAAATGGCAAAGGTATTGGAAAGAGCATCATAGTTTTGAAGCAAAGATTGATAAAAATAAGGAGAAATATTATTATTTAGTTGAATTTCCTTATCCGAGTGGAGCAGGACTTCATGTTGGACATGTTAGAAGTTATACAGCTTTAGATGTGTTAGCTAGAAAGAAAAGAATGCAAGGATTTAATGTTTTATTTCCAATTGGTTGGGATGCTTTTGGGGCTCCTGCAGAACAGTATGCAATCAAAAATCATATTCATCCTAGCATTGCTGTAAAGGAAAACATTAAAACATTCAAAGGACAAATTGAGAAACTTGGTATTTCTTTTGATTGGTCTAGAGAATTTTCTACTACTGATCCTGAATATTATAAATGGACACAATGGCAATTTTTACAATTCTTTAAAAAAGGAATGGCTTATAAAGCTAAAAAGAATATTAATTGGTGTCCAAAATGTAAAACTGGTTTATCTAATGAGGATTCTAGTGGTGGTGTATGTGAAAGATGTGGTACTCAGGTTGAACAACGTGAAAAAGAACAATGGATGCTTCGTATGAGTGACTACGCTGAAGATTTAATTGAAGGATTAAAGGATACAGATTTCCAAGAAAGAACCAAACTAGCTCAGATTAATTGGATTGGAAAATCAGTAGGTGCTGAAGTAGATTTTAAATTAAAACAAGTAAATGAAAAATTAACTGTTTATACGACTCGTCCAGATACATTATTTGGTGTTACTTTTATGGTTGTAGCTCCTGAACATCCATATATTGATTTATATAGTGGATTGATTCAAAATATGAATGAGGTAATCGATTATCGAGAGAGGGCAAATAAGAAAACAGAATTTGAAAGAACACAACTTGTGAAGGATAAAACCGGAGTTAAATTGGAAGGACTTAGTGCTATTAATCCTGTTAATGGAAAAGAAATACCTATTTATATTTCCGATTATGTTATGATGAATTATGGAACTGGTGCTATTATGGCTGTTCCTGCACATGATCAAAGAGATTATGATTTTGCGAAGAAATTTGGAATTGATATTATTGAAGTTATTCAAGGTGGAGATATTTCTAAAGAAGCTTATACTGAGGATGGAATTATGATAAATTCTGATTTCTTAAATGGTATGGATAATAAGAAAGATTCTATCAGTAAGATGATTAGTTACCTAGAAGAAAAAGGATTAGGAAGAAAAAAGACAAATTATAAACTTCAAGACTGGATTTTTACTAGACAAAGATTTTGGGGTGAACCTATTCCTCTTATTTATTGTGATGATTGTGGTTGGGTAGCTGTTCCAGATGAAGATTTACCAGTGCTTCTTCCTAATGTTGCAGAATACGAACCTACTGATGATGGAGAAAGTCCACTTGCTAGGATACCTGAATTTGTAAATACTACTTGTCCTCATTGTGGAAAACCTGCACGAAGAGAAACGGATACAATGCCAAACTGGGCAGGATCTAGTTGGTATTGGTTACGATATATGGATCCTCATAATGATAAAGAATTTGTATCTAAAGAAGCTTTGGATTATTGGGGAAAAGTAGATTGGTATAATGGTGGTATGGAACATGCAACACGTCATTTACTTTATGCAAGATTTTGGAATCAATTTTTATATAATGAAAAACTTGTCCCTAATAAAGAACCATTTAAAGTTCGCGCTAGTCACGGTATGATATTAGGTGAAGGCGGAGTTAAGATGAGTAAAAGCCTTGGTAATGTTATTAATCCAGATGATATTGTATCTAATTATGGTGCTGATACTTTACGTACTTATGAGATGTTCATTGGTGATTATGAAAAAGAAGCAACTTGGAGTGAACAAGGCTTAAATGGATGTAAGCGATATCTTGATAGAGTTATTAGAATAGGTGAAAAAGTTAATGATTCTGATAATTATTCCAGTGAATTAGAAAAAGATATTCATAAAACTATTAAGAAAGTTACGGAAGATATGGATGAACTTAAGTTTAATACTGCAGTATCTAGTTTAATGATTTTATTAAATAAGATGGAGAAATTGGATTCTATTTCAAAAGCTGATTATCGTACTTATTTAATGTTGTTAAATCCAATTGCCCCTCATATTACAGAAGAACTTAATGAAATGTATCATTTGGGTAGTACAATTTGTGAATCTAGTTGGCCTAATTATGATAGTGATAAAATAGTTGATGAAGAAAAAGAAATAGCGGTTCAAGTAAATGGAAAAGTGAGAGCTACTATTACAGTTCATGTTGATGATAATGATGATATAATTCAAGAAAAAGCTATGAAAGAAGCTAATGTACTAAAGCATATTGATGGAAAAGAAATTGTGAAAGTAATCGTCATTAAAGGAAGAATTGTCAACATTGTGGTAAAGTAAGATATTTTGAAAAATTTGTACAAAAATTCTTTGAATCAATATATAAAGGATTTTTCATAAAAAACTGTATGATACAGTTTTTTTATGTTTCACTGAAATTTATTTTCTTTATTCTTAAAAATTAGTTGATAATCATAAAATACAGTTCTATCACCAATAATAATTAAACTTTTAAAAATTATATAAATTAAATAATTGAATAATTGTTAAAAGATGAATTTAATATTTTCTATGGTAAATATGAAAAATTCATCTTTTTTAGTGATTGAATTTAAGAAAATAGTCATTTTACAGAATGATTTCATTTTGTTATAGTTAGTGCGAATTAACAGATTTTTTTAGAAACAGGAGGAATATTATGCAAGAAAAAATCAAACAAAAAGAAATTAATATG
>CANRKU010000024.1 GCA_947631295.1 uncultured Bacilli bacterium | reverse complement strand
TTATTTGTTACTAACTTGTCATCATACTTCAAGTTGCATTTAACTTTAAAAAGTTGCGTTTACTTTAAAATTTGAGCTTTAATAGAAGAAAAAAGATGAATCGAAATTCATCCATCAATTTTAAAATTCTTCCTTCTTTTCTTTAAAATAAAAAATATGCTCATAAGAGCATATTTTAAACTGATTAATCTGTTGCTTCTACTACTGCAGCATTTGCATAAACATTAACAGTTAATGTAAATTTTTGTCCGTTTAATGAATAGAATTGTTCACTACGTTCGAAACCATCAGGTACCGGCGTAGTTGGAGATGATTGAGCTTCACCTGTTTCAGTTATCCATCCCTTAGTTACGGCTTGACTTACAGTATAGATCGTTCTAGCGGTTTTATTTACATAAGCAATTCTTTCATAACCTTTTTTAGCTTCTTCATCTAATGAGTAATATGCAGTTGATGTAATTAATCCTTGGCTATTAATTAATGAATCAGCATCTAGTGCTTCTTGTGAGCCACTTTCAGCGGTTTGTAATACAAATTCATATGGTGAATAATCAGCTGCAGCGATATTACCTTCTTCATCTGTATCACCACTAATCCACATCCTTAAACGGAAATTTGCAGTATATTTTCCTGTACCACCATTAGTTACACTATTAGTAGGGACAACTCCTTCATAAATCTTTCTTTCATCAATATCTTTTGGCACAGTGACTGATACCTTATCTCCAACAGAGCCTGTAACAGTTGTTTGAGAAGAGTCATTATCTGCATTAGTTACTTGTTCTAATTGGCTGAATAAACTAATATCACCTGCATCTGTTAATGTATAGTTCTTATCTCCATTATTTTTAACTGTTCCTTTTGATGATCCTGCCGCAATACTGCTATTAGAATCTACTACATCTAGATATACTTTAACTTTATCACCATCTAAAGTTGAATCACTACTTCTTCTAACAGTAATTAAATATGGAATTTTAGCTCCTTTGGAAACTTCAGAAGTAATTTGGAAATCAAATACTTGAGTATCTCCGACTAATGCCATACCTGCATTGTCATCCATTGGCATTGCTTCTTCAATATTGATACCTTTTCCTGCACCATTTTTCTCATCATAATAGAATGTAATCGTGCCAGTTGTCAAAGTATTTGTTGTTTCTCCTTCTTTAGCATAACTGAAGAACGCATATGTCACACCTGCTGTAATTAGTACTAAGCTAAGTACACCAAGTATGGAAAGTAATAATCCTGTTGATTTTTTGTTCATGTTATTATCCTCCTACTTTATATTTAGATATCTTCATATCCTATATTTATAATAGCAGAACTAAAACTTTTTTTCAATACTAAAAGATGTTTTTTTTAATTTAATAAATAAAAAATACACTAAATCATGATTTTTTTATGATTAGTGTATTTTCTCTTAATTTCCCTGAACTACTACAGCGTTAGCATAAACATTAACAGTTAATTTAAAGGTTTGACCATTTAATGAGTAGAATTGCTCGCTAGCTGTAAATTTTCCATTTACAGTAGTATCTAAAGTTCCCTGTTGTTGTAAATTTGATGCTTGAGCTTCACTAATTATAGTCCTTTCGTTCATATTAACATAAGCGATTCTTTCATATTTTGATCTTTCTTCTTGAGATTTTGCATAATATTCTGTTGATGTGATAAAATCACCACTTTGAATTAAATCGTCTGCCTTTAATGGGTCAGTTCCGCTCGTCTTTTCAGTCGCTACAAATTCATATGGTGAATAATCAATAGCGGTAGTTGCTTCATCCTCAGTATCGCCACTAATCCACATTCTTAATTCAAAATTTGTTGTGTAGTCTTCTGAATTGGCAGGTACTTCACTTGTATAAATTACTTTTTCTTCTACACCATCAGGTAATTTAATACTTTTAAGATACTCATCTGTTAAACTGCTAAGTTCTCCTAGTTGACTAAATACTTTAACATGCGTTGAATCTGTTGTAGTATAATTTTTCGCTGTGCCACTTGATGTATCGCCAGTAGCTGTTAAATAAACTTTTACATAATCATTACCTAGAGTAGATTCTTTGTCCTTTCTAACGGTTACAGCATATGGTATTTTAGCACCACTAGAAACTGTTGACGTTACTTTAAATTTAAATACATTCTTATTGTCTTTTAGTGCCATACCAGCATTATCATCCATTGGCATTGCTTCTTCAATACTGATACCATTTTCTTCTTCAGTCTGTTCATCATAATAGAATGTAATTGTACCAGTTGTTAAAGTATTTTTTGTTTCTCCTTCTTTTGCATAACTGAAGAATGCATATGTTACTCCTGCAGTAATTAGTACTAAACTTAGTACACCAAGTATAGAAAGTAATAGCCCTGTTGATTTTTTGTTCATTTTATAATCCTCCTACTTTATATTAGATATCTTTATATCCTATATCTAATATTAGCTATTTCTTGGATCTTTGTCAATGAAAGTATTACTCTTTTTTCAATTTTTAGAAAAAAGTTGTTGATAATGCTGTATTTCTCGGTGTAAATTTACATTCTTTACATTTTCCTCTTCTAAAAATTCATATCGGAAAATAGCAAATCCGGCATAATGAGACATATTTCTAGATACTTGAATTTGTTTTTTGATGATATTATCAAACTCTATCCATTCATTTTTAGCACTACCAGCAAATGAATCTACTTGACCAGCTTTGTATAACGAAAGTGCTACAATCATTTCAACATTATTTTTAATTAAGTCGTTCCATTCATTTAAAGTTTTTATAAATGGCTGTGTTTCATGTAAAAAGCCATAATAAATTTGGGGCATAATATAATCAATATACCCATCTTCAGTTAACCACTTTTTAATATCAGCATAATGAATTGTATAATTATTGTTGATATTTCCATCAGGAGCAATTCCAAATAATACATCTTTATTTATCTCTTTAATTTTTTGATAAACACTGGATATTAATTTATTCGTCATACTTAGTCTAAAATCTGTTAAAGAAATTGTGTTTTTGAATTCTTGATAGTTTTCTAAATCAATGGTATCATCATCTGGATAAAAATAATCATCAAATAGAATACCATCCACTTCATAGTTTCTAACAATTTCTTCTACCCCAGCTACGATCAAATCCTGTACTTCATTGCTTGCAGGATTATAGAAAATTCCTTTATCTTCTATTATTTTTACATGATTTGTATTTAACCAAGTATAGGCAGGATTCTCTTTCGATAAAATACTAACATCTGTGTCATTCGAAATACGATAAGGGTTAATCCATGCATGAATTTTCATATGATGATTATGTATTATTTTAATAAAATAATCTAAAATATCTAAATCTATACTTTTTCCTTGTTTTCCAGATACAGTAGATGAAAAAGGAAAAATAGTTGATTCATAAATACTATCTGAAAAAGGTCTTACTTGTAAATAAATAGTATTTAAATGAAGAGATTCTATTTTCTCCACCATTTCCTCTATTTTATTTTTTATTTCCTGAGCTGTTTGACCTTGAAAATATTTTATATATTCTAGATAAGAAATAAATATTCCTCTTGTTTCTATATCCTCTTGTTTGTTTTGATTACTATTCTTTTCTAATGGCATACAACCAATAAAAAAAGCAGTAATGACTACTACTAAGAAACAAAAAATTTTTTTCTGCACTATCATCACCTGCTATACTTTATGTACAAGCCTTCTTCATTATTCATCTTTTTTTGGTCTTATGATCAAAGTAGATGCATTTGTGAGATCAATATTTTTTAACATTTTATCATACTCTTTTTTATTAAGAGATCGAAAAATGTCTACGTTATTAGGTATTACTTTTCCATAATCAATAACGTCATCTACTATATTTTCTAAGGATATATTAATATTATCTATCATCATTACTTCAGAAGAAATCCATACTTTTTTCAAACGATTTATATCTTCTTCTGTTACACTGATATCTTTTAATTCCTCTTTTATTTTCTCTATTAATTTTTCTGGATGTTCACTATCTGCTTTAAAGATAATTATTAAATAATTTCCAATTAATTCTCTTTCTATATAAAAAGATGTCATAAGCTGTTCTTTTTTTAATTCTTCACGAAAGTAAGAAGCAAGTCCAAATTTTATATTTAACATTAATCCAATATATAAATTAAATAAATACTTATCTTCTACATTTTTTAAAGGTATTTTAATACCATAACCAGCTTTTGTATTCATTACATTTAATTTCATTTCTACTTTTTTACTTTTTATTTCCAATGGTTCTTCTTCTTGATATACTTTTATTTTAAAATTCGTTTTAGCATTATTCAGTGTTTGATTGTTTTTAATAATCTCTAGTGCTTCTTCTTTATCAAAATTACCACTAATTACTAAAAACATATTACTTGGTTGATAAAAAGTATAATAAGTATCATAAAGATTTTCTTTCGTAATTTTATAAATAGATTCTACTGTACCGGCAATGTCTATTCTATGATTATCTTTTTGTAACAGTGCCTTTTTCATTTCTTCATCAAATGTCCAATCCACTTCATCATCATACTGTTTAATTTCTTCTGCTATAATTCCCTTTTCTTTTTCTACATTTTCATCAGTAAAATAAGGGCTTCCAACAAAATCAAGCAAATAATTTAAATTTTCAGCAAAAGCTTGATTTCCTTCAAAATAATAACGTGTGCATTTAAAATTCGTGGAAGCATTTGAATAGGTACCAGTTTTGGCTGCAAAGGTAAAAGGATCGATACCATCTTCTTGTTCAAACATCTTATGCTCTAAAAAATGGGCAATTCCATCTGGAACAGTAATTTTTTCTTTCTTTCCAAAGGGAGTAAAGGTAGTTTGAATAGATCCATATTTCGTTATATAGTGCATTGTATAATTACTTTTATTAGTATAAGGTATTAAATATACTTCTAAACCATTTTCTAATTTTTCATAATATAGATTTTGATCTAGTCCTTTTAATTCAATCTTCTCCACTACTTTTTCCTCCTTCTAACAAAAATATTGTATCTATTTTTACTTTTTTACTAACTTTTATAATATCTGATTTGGTTACTTTCATTACTTCTCTTTTTCTTTCTTCGATGTCACCTAGGTTTAATAAATCTTTAGCTAAATAAGTTTCAATAATTGCATTTTCATTATCTTCAATTTCTTTTAATAAGGAAATATAATTTTCTTTTACTACTTGAATATTTTCTTCTGTAAAATTTCCTTTTTCCATATCTTTCATTAGCTTCTTCACTAGTTTTACTGTTTTATCAAAATTTTCTTTTGAAATACCAGCTTTGATAATCATTAAACTATCTAGTTTATTTAGAGAAGAATATACATAGTATGCTAGAGAATGTTTTTCACGAATAATTTGGAAAAATTTAGATTCGCTGTTTCCTCCTAAAATCATATTATAAATGGTTAAAACATAATTTCTTTCAAATTCTGTTAAAGGGCCAATTTTACATCCAATGGATAATTTAGATTGATTGCTTTCTTCTATTTCTTTTTTTATTTTACTTCTTTTTGGTAATGTTTTATGTTCAATTAATTGATTCACTTTTGGTCTTTTAAATGTTGTAAAAGGAAAATATTTTCTAAATAAATCTTTTATTTCATCTTTATTAATATTTCCAATTACATAGATATCTACTAAACTGTTTTTCATTATTTTTTCATAGTAATTTACTAATGTTTCATAATTTAAACTTTCCAAATCTTCTAAATATCCAAATTCACGATAACTATATGGCATATCTGGATCCATTTCTTCTAGCATACGAATAACGCTATAAGTGGTGGGATTTTCTTTAATTCCTTTCATACTAGTTTCAATACTATCATATAGAAATTGAAATGCTTCATTAAATTTTTCTTTATTTTTAAAATTAGGATGAAAGATTACATCACTTAAAAATTTAATGCTTTCTTCTAACATATTGGCTTCTGTATATTTTTCATTTAATAGTGACATGCAAAAATTAATCATATTGAAGCGACCAGAACGATATGATTTTGTATAAACATTTACAGCATATAAATCTTGGGCTTTTAAAACAAGATCTCTTTTTGTTTGATAAGTATCGGTTGAATAAGTTAAAAAGGATGCTAACATATTACGTAAAGTAATTTCATCTTTTTTTATTTCATCTCTTAAACAAACTCTGATATTAACAGTTTTAAAACGATCTGTTTGAATCACATGTAAATTAAAAGCTGTCATATCTATTTTTTGATATTCCATTTTATCACCTCTTTATTAATATAACCATTTTTTTTGAAATCTATTTCAGAATGGAATCTAATGCAATAATAATCATTTCATTTAATGAATTTTGTCTTTCTTCACTGGATATTTCTTTCTTATCATAAGGACTATCTACAACTGTTAACAAACAACTTGCTTTTTTATTAAATTTTTTAGCCATATAGAATAAGCCAAATGCTTCCATTTCACTAGCTAAAGTATTCCATTCTTTTGGATAATTGGCAAAATATTGATTGATATCTTCTACATATGGGTCAAAAACATCACTTGTTAAAATCATCCCTTTTTTTAAGGTAATATGATTGTCTTTAGCTGCTTGTTCTATTTTTTGATTTAACTCTATTGATGATGGTATCGTATTCTCTTCTGTACCATCAAATAATTTAGCAAAAGTACTTAAACTAGATGCACTTTCTGCTAAGATTACATCTAATAGCTTAACATCTTGACGATTTGCACCACAAGTACCAATACGAATAATTTCTTCTACTCCATAAAATTGAAATAATTCATAGGAATAAATCCCGATACTAGGAATTCCCATACCTGATGCAAAAATGGTTATCTCCTTCCCTTTATAAAAACCAGTATAAGCCAATATATTTCTTACTGTATTTACTAATCGATAATTTTCTAAATAAGAATCAGCAATCATTTTAGCACGTAATGGATCTCCTGGCATTAATACAATTTTCGCAATATCTTCCTTTTTTGCTTCTATATGTGGGGTTGGCATACTATAACCTTCTTTCAATTTCTTTATATTATAATCTTATTATACCAAAAGTTTTCTTTTTTTTACTAATTTTATTTATTTATTTTTACATATTCTTTTTGATATCATATCATGATCAAAATAAAAATTAAAAAAAGAGGAGGAAATAATGGCATCATAAGATTCAAATTTATCATTATTCCAAAATATTTGTTGTTGCATTTATCCATATAAAAATCTCGTTTCTGCGATAAAGAACGAGATTTTTATTTAAAAAGTTTTTCCTTTTTCCTACTCATTTATCTTGGCTTTTATTCTTCGTCATTACTTTCTAATTTCACTAATACTTCTCTAGGTTTAGAACCATTTTGAGGACCAATAATTCCCCTTTCTTCTAATAAATCGACGATTCTAGCTGCTCGATTATATCCCAATCGATATTTTCTTTGAAGCAAAGAAGCACTTACTTTACCTGTTGTAATTACAAATTCAACAACCTCATTATATAAAGGATCATCATATTCTTCGGGAGCATCTTTAACCTCATTAACACTCATACTATCAGAAGATTCATTGGTTCCTAAATTCATGAATCTTTCATCGTATTGGGCTTTTTGTTGGGAAATGGTATAATCTACAATTTTTTGTAAATCTTCATCTGATACATAAGCTCCTTGTACACGTGAAGGAGTAATATCGCCCATTGGAGAAAAGAGCATATCTCCTTTTCCTAATAACTTTTCGGCTCCACTTTGATCTAAGATAGTACGAGAATCGATATTCGAAGAAACAGCAAAAGCTATACGAGAAGGAATATTAGCTTTAATTACACCAGTAATAACATCTGTTGATGGTCTTTGAGTTGCGATAATTAAATGTATTCCTGCAGCACGTGCCATTTGAGTGATTCGCATAATGGAATCTTCCACCTCTTTACTTGCTACTAACATTAAATCAGCAAGTTCATCTACAATTACCACAATATAAGGCATGTGACTTATTTTTTCTTCATCTGATAAAGATATATTCTGTTTATCTACCCATTCGTTATAAGTAGCAATATTTTTTACACCTTTTTCACTAAATTTATCATAACGGTCTTCCATTTCTCTAACAATTCTCTTTAAAGCATCATTAGCCTTTCTTGGATCGGTTACAACAGGGATTAATAGATGAGGAATGCCATTATACATACTAAGCTCTACTTTTTTAGGGTCTACTAACACTAATTTTACTTCAGATGGTTTGGTTCTCATTAATAAAGAAGCAATAATACAGTTAATACAAACAGATTTTCCTGATCCAGTTGCACCAGCTACTAGTAAGTGTGGTGTTTTGTCAATTTCACAAAAAATACTATTTCCCATAATATTTTTACCTAAAGCTACCATCAACTTGCTTTTTTCTTTATTAGCAGGAAAACTTTCTAGAATTTCTCTTAGACCAACTGGTGTTACCGAATCATTAGCAAGTTCAATTCCTACTGTACTTTTTCCAGGGATAGGCGCTTGGATACGAACATCTTTTTTCGCTAGAGCTAAAGATATTTCTTTATTTAAACTAGTAATTTTACTCATTTTTGTACCAGATGAAATTTCTAATTCATATTGGGTTACACTAGGGCCAACATTTACTTCTACTACTTTAGCAGTAATACCAAAATCTTTTAGTACTTTTTCTAATTTTATAATATTGGCTTCTATTACATCATTGTTACTACCAGCAGATTTCTTTTTTGTAGGAGTTAATAAAGATAGTGATGGAAGCTTGTAGTTATAATTGGTGTTATCATTAATTTTTATTTCCTTTTCTGAATTAGTTGTGACACCAACGCTACTAATATTCATATTAGGTAGTTGGGAGATATTTTCTTCTTTGACATGTGTAATCTCATCAAGACTATGAATTTTGATTTTATTTTCATCTTTATTTTCAACTTGAGTTAAAGCATCTTTTATAACGGAGGAGTCATTAACAATTACCCCAGTATCTTCTAAAGAATGTTTTTTCTTTTTCTTTGACTTAAATGGTTTTAATAATATTTCAAATAAATCAATTCCTGTCATAAACACAATTCCTAGCAACATTAATACTGTGGATACAATATAGGTTCCTTCTACAGAAAATAATTTATAGAAAAGAGTACTAATAGCTGCTCCAACAATCCCTGCACCTTTTAATGTCAATATGCTACCACTTATGATATTAGAAAAATTAGCTAATAAATTATCCAGTGTATCTTGGAAGACAATTAATACATTATCTGGATTGGCTTTTACATAACTAAGATGAGATAAAGCAATTAGTCCAATTGCTAGAATATAACTTCCAATGAGGCGATTTGTAAAAAAATCTGGCCACTTGCGTTTATATACTAAATATCCTCCTAATATTAATAATATGAATAATAATATTTGGTACCCAGTTCCAATTAGAAACATGGCAAAACTTGCTCCGATTTGCCCAATAAATCCCATTGGTTCTGGGACAATACTTAAAATACTTATAATGATAAGTATTAAACCAATTAATTCATTCCAATGTTCAAATTTCTTGTTTCCTGTTTCTTTTTTCTTTTTTTTCTTTGCCATGCTAAAACTCCTTTTATGATTCTGTTATTATTATATCACGTATCATGTATTTAGTAAATTAATAAAGTTGCAGAAAAATGCAAATTATCTTATAAAAAAAAGAAACTTTTAATCAAGATTCTTCTTTAATTCTTTTAGATTTTGTAAAAAGTGATTGGCATTTTGAATATCCATATCGACGGCGTTTTGTTCAGAAGGTGGTTCTTGAATTCCATATACTGGTGAAATTAAAGGACTACTTTTAAATGTTGTATTATTATTTTGCTTAGGTACTTCTTTTTCTTCTTTCATGGCTGATTTTTCTTTTTCCATTTTATATAATTCATCAATATTAATAGGAATTTCATCGTCTTCTAGATATTGAGTTTTTTCATTTTCACTATATAATCTATCATATGATTCTTTTAATTCGCTATAACTAATGATAGCATTTTTTTCTTGTTCTTCTTCAAATTTTTGATATTTATCTTCCTGAATTTGTTCTTCCATTTGCGCTTTTCGTAAAGCATTTGTTATTTCTTCTACGCGAATTTGAGCTTGTGTTTTTTCTAAATCATCTTCTCTATCAGCATTTTCCTCTATTTCTTCTAAGGCTGGAGAAGAGACTGTTGTTTTTACTTCTGGAATAGGATTCATATCTTGGAAAGAAAGAGTTTCTTCTCGTTTTTGAAATTCAATTATTTCTGGAACTGGTGTTTGTTCTTTTTCATGATTGTCAATGATATATGAATCTTTAATTGCTTTCATATTCAAAGTGTCAAATAAACTTTTCTGTTTTTTCTTGGCTTCTACTCTGTCAATAATCACAATAGTAATAATTAAAATAATTACTAACGCTATTAATCCATATACAAATATTAATTCACTTTCTACTCTATTTCCTAATAAATTTCCCATATTACACTTCACTCCATATCCAAATATCGTATTACACTCATAATAAAAGTAGAGGATGTTTCCGTACGCAATACACTTTTTCCTAATGATACAGGAATAAATCCATTTGCGATTAGGGTGTCTTCTTCTTCTTTGGTAAATCCACCTTCTGGACCAATCACAAATAATATTTTAGCACTACTTGTTACATTTGATAATAGTTTTTTAATGTTTTTACTAGATTCATTTACGGTACATAAAAGTTTTAGATCATATCCCGATAATTTCGATAGTTCAGCTAAATGAATGGTTGGATAGATTTTAGGAATTTGTATTCTTTTGGTTTGTTCTACTGCTTCTTTGACAATTTTTTGCCATCGTTCAATTTTTTTCTGTTCTTTTCCATCTAACTTTACTAGTGATCTTTGTGCTTGATAGGGAATAATTTCACTGACTCCTAGTTCAGTTGTTTTTTGAAGGATATAATCCATTTTTTGTTCTTTTACGAGTGATTGAACAATAGTTACTTGATATTCTAACTCGTTTTCTTCTTCTTGCTCTTTTATTATTTTTGCTTTTATAACGGGGTTAATTTCCATAATTTCACTTAAATATATTTTCTGATTATAGATAATTTCTATTTTGTTATGGAGTACCATTCTCATTACTGTAATTGCATGGTAGGTATCTTCACTGGAAAGGTAAAAATAATCTTTCTCTTTTTTTATTCCAAAATATCTTTGCATAGAATCACCTATTATCATTTTACTGAAACTGTCTTTAAATGTAAAGTAAAATAGATCCTATTGATTTCTTACTTTTGCATTTAATTTTGTCTCTACTGTTTGAATGATACGATTAAAAATGGTCATAACCTCTTCATCGTTTAAAGTTCTAGTAGCATCTTCAAAAGTTAAGGAAAAAGCGATACTTTTTTCATTGTCTCCTATTTTTTCTCCTTCATACACATCAAAAATAGATATATTTTTTAGTAGCTTTCCGCCTTCTTTTTTAATGACCGTTATTATATCACTTGCTTTCGTCTTTTGATCTACAATAAAAGCTAAATCTTTACTAATACCTGGAAATTTAGAAATTTCTTTATACTGCATTTGTTTCACACGGAAAGTAAATAATTTTTCTAAATTGATTTCTAATACATAGATATCTTCCTTGGCAACACTTGGATGCACTTTTCCCAAGATTCCAATTTTAGTATCATTTAAAAGAATGGATGCACTTTGACCTGGATGAAGTTCTTTGGGAAGATCTTCTACTACTAACTTATAACGATTTTGATAGCCAAGATATTCTAATAATTCTTCTAAAATTCCTTTTAAAATATAAAAATCTACTTTTTTAGGATGAAGCCCTACAGTATAAGTACCAGTCATTAAAATTGCTAATTTATTTTCTTCTTGGTACTCTTTTCCTACTTTTTTAAAACCTTTTCCAATTTCATAAATAGAAATATCTTTATTACCACGAGCTTTATTATAATCATAAATCATCATTAGGGATGGAATTAAACTATAACGAAGGGTATTTCGATCTTCACTCATTGGATCTAATACTTTAATAATTTCAAACTCATCTGTTGTATATTTTTTTGCTTCCATTTCTGGAATTAAGGCATAACTTAGGGTTTCATTTAATCCAAGCATTGCTAATTTATTGCGAATGATTCGATTATTTTTATTTACATTACCTGGTATAACTGGTAGGGTCATTTCTTTTCCAACGATGTTGTCAATTCCATAAATTCTTCCTACTTCTTCAATCAAGTCTTCAGCAATTGAAATATCAATTCTTCTAGTTGGAACAGTAACGTCTATTATTTCTTCATGAGAGTTAAAACGAAATCCTAAACGACGGAAAATATCTAAGATGGTTTCTTTTTCTAAAGTAATTCCCAAAACACTATTTATTTTTTCTACGGTAATAGGTATTGTTTTATCTTCTTGGGAAAGTGTATTGTATTCAACCATTCCTCCAACAATAGTAGCATCTGCATATTTTTCTAGTAAGGAACAACTTCTTGCGATTGCCATATATGTTCTTTTAGGATCTAAGCCTTTTTCAAAACGAGTACTAGCTTCGCTTCTTAAAATCTTTTTAGATGTTTTACGAATTAAAGTTGGATGAAAAATCGCAGCTTCTATGATGATATCTTTTGTATCTTCTTCAATTTCTGTTGTAAGTCCTCCCATTACACCAGCAAGTCCTACTGCTTCTTTTGGAGTAGCAATCACAATATCTTGATTAGATAAGATACGTTTTTGACTATCTAATGTTGTTAGTTCTTCATCATCTTCAGCCATTCGAACGATTAATTGATTCCCTAGACGATTACTATCGTAATAATGAAGTGGTTGTCCTGTTTCTAACATGACATAATTACTAATATCAACAACATTATTAATTGGTCGAATGCCTGATGCAATTAAACGATTTTTAATAAAAGCAGGACTTTCTTTAATCGTAACATTCTTTACTTTTTTGGCTAAAAATAATGGACAATTTTTGGTTTGAATATCTAGCGAAAATTGATCATGAATATCTTCTTTATTTTCTTGATAAGTTAAATCGATATCTTTTACCTTTTTATCATAGAAAGCGCCAATCTCATGAGCCATACCTAAAATACTTAATAAATCCCCACGATTAGAGGTAAGTTCAAAATCAATAATTTCATCATCTAACTGTAAATAAGAAATAGGATCTTCCCCAACTGGAGCATCGTTAGGAAGTTCATGAATTCCGGTAAAATCTTCTTCTTTTAAAAATTTATGTTCTAGTCCAAGTTCAGACATCGCACATAACATACCATTAGATTCTTGTCCACGAATAACCCCTTTTTTAATCGTTCCTCCAGGTAATGAAGCACCAGCTAAGGCAACAATTACTTTTAAACCTTTACGAACATTAGGAGCACCACAAACAATCTGTAAGATTTCTTTTCCTACATTGACTTTACATACATGTAAATGATCACTATCAGGATGAGGAATACATTCTAAAACTTCACCGATTACTAAATTAGTAGCTGGTATTAATTTACTACAAGAATCATATTCATTACCAATACTAGTCATATCTTCTGCTAACTGTTTGGTATCAATATCAAGATCAATATAATCACTTAAAAATTTTCTACTTAATTTCATTTTCTTCATCCTTTCTATCAAATTGTTCTAAGAAACGAATATCATTAGTATATAAATAACGTATATCAGGAATTGCATAACGAAACATCGCAAAACGATCAAGTCCAGTACCAAAGGCAAATCCTGTCCAAATATCGGGATCATATCCACCCATTCTAAGTACGTTAGGATGAACCATTCCGGCACCTAATACTTCAATCCAACCAGTTTGTTTACATAAAGGACATCCTTTACCACCACATTTGAAACAGCTAACATCTACTTCTACACTAGGTTCTGTAAATGGGAAAAAACTTGGACGAAAACGTACTTTCGTATTTTCTCCTAACATCTTCTTAGCAAATAATTCTAAAGTTCCTTTTAAATCTGCTAAACTAACATTTTTATCGATAACTAATCCTTCTACTTGACCAAATTGATGAGAATGAGTAGCATCATCATCACGACGATATACTTTTCCTGGACAAATCATACGAATTGGTGTTTTGTCTTGATTTTCTTGCATCGTTCTTGCTTGTACACTAGATGTTTGGGTTCTTAGTAGATATTCAGTATCAATATAGAAAGTATCTTGTGCATCTCTTGCTGGATGTCCAAGTGGTACATTTAATCTTTGAAAACAATTTTCATCTGTTTCTAGTTCTGGTCCATCTACAACATCATATCCCATCGAAACAAAGAAATCTTCAACATCTTCAATAATACGATTGAATGGATGACGAGACCCTCTTTTTATTTTTTCACTAGGTAAACTAATATCAATAGTATCTTTTTCTAATTTTTTCTGTAGTTCTTCTTCTTGAAATTTTGCTTCTAACTGATTAAGAGAATCGGTTACCTGCGTTCTAATTTCATTAGAAAGTTTTCCTAATTCTTTTCTTTCTTCTATCGATAATTCTTTCATGTTACTTGTTAATTCAGTAACAAGTCCTTTTTTTCCTAAATATTTTACTTTTAAATCAGCTAATTCTTTCATAGAATGCGTATTTTCGATATCTTTTGCTAATTCTTCTTTCATACTATTTATTTTTTCGTTCATATATATCCTCCTTTATTTTTCTGGAAAAGAAAAACGACTACTTGCCATAAGGGCGAAATAGTCGCGGTACCACCTTAATTATAGATTTCTCTATATCTTAATCTTCGTAACATGAAGCATTCGTCCAAGGAAACTCCTAAGGTGAATTCATAAGGCTTTATGACTTGTTTTCACCAACCACAAGTTCTCTAATCATAAAGACTCTTATTACTATTTCTTAATCACAGTCTTTTTCATCTAAACTAATTCAAATTATATAATAAAATTAAAATTTTGTAAATATGATAAACTTATTTCTTATATCGTAGCAAGCATTACCTCAAATTTTTTTCTAAATGCAACCCACTTATTATAAAAGATTGCGTTTAACTCAAAAAATATAAATAGTTGCAT
>CANRKU010000023.1 GCA_947631295.1 uncultured Bacilli bacterium | reverse complement strand
TGTTTAAAACGTGCTGGAATTCATACATTACAAGACCTTGTTAACAAATCAGAATCAGATATGATGAAGATTCGTAATTTAGGTAAAAAATCATTAAAAGAGGTATTAGATAAAGTAAGAGATTTAGGACTAGTACTTCGTGATGAAGATTAATAAGTAAGGAGGATCTAATATGGCTTATAGAAAATTAGGTCGTGATAACAAACATAGAAGAAGCATGCTTGCTAATCAAACAAAAGATGTTATCATGAACGAAGCAATCACTACAACAGAAACAAGAGCTAAAGAAGTTCGTAAATTTGTTGATAAAATGATTACTTATGGAAAAGATGGCAGTTTAGTATCAAGAAGAAAAGCACTTGCCTTCCTTCATAATGATACGGAAGCAGTTAAAAAAGTATTTGATGAACTAGCTCCACGTTATAAAGATCGTAATGGTGGATATACTAGAATTTTAAAAACAACTGAAAGAAAAGGCGACGATGCCTTAATGGTTATTTTAGAATTAGTAAAATAAGGAAAAGGGACTATTGATATAGTTCTTTTTTTCATATAATAAAATCTAACGTTTGATAACAAATAAAAACTACTTTCACATTTAATGAAAAAGTAGTTCTTTTTTAATATAAAAATAGCCTTTTTTTATTTAGCACCATGAGAATGTTCAATATCTTGTGATTTTTCTGATAATTCTACATCAGTAAAGATGTCTGCTTGTTTTGGTAATATCATCTGCTCTAAATCCTGTGATAATATTAAAGAATCAGGTGAGATATTTAATTTCTCTGGTAATTGAATATCTAGAGAATTTAAGATATGCTTTATATCTTCAGAATTATAACTAAATAATGTAGGCGCGGTTTGTACCATCTTAAGAACAGTATCTGAGTTGTATCCTAAAGATTGTAGTATTTCAAGCTCTTTCTCAATTTTTTCAGCTATATTATCTGTATATTGTTGTTTTCTTTGTGATTCTGTCATAGCAGCTTCTGGTTTTAATAAGCCGTTTTCATCATAATCATTTGACATATTTTTTCCTCCTATTCAATTATATTATAGCAAGTTTATTCTTTTTTTAAAACGTTTTTAATTATTTATACATAGAAGAGTTAGATATATTTACGAATTTGTATTATATATGGTAAAATGTATATAGATTTAATTAGAGGAATGTATTTGTTAATTTTGTATGAATTTTTGAATTATTATAATCTTTTAGATAAAAAATAAAATAGGAAAGAAGGAAACTTTATGGAAACCTATACAATAACAACAAAGGATATGGATACCACTTTTTTTCATTTTACCAAAGAAAGCAACTTAAAAAATATTACGAAAAATGGATTACTTCCTTTCATTGGCAAACATTCAAAATATATTGAAAAAAGTAGAAAAGTCTTTTTTTTAGAAGGATTGGATAATTTATTAATTTTATTTGATTGCTGGATTAATGTGTATTATTATATGCCAAAAATTCCTTTTATTTATACATTAGGTGCCTATCTTTTAAAAAAGAAATGGTTTCCTATGTTTATTGCAGACGGTTATTTTGGAGTATTAAAAAAAACAAAATTACATCGTAAAAGGGCATTTAAAGTTTTTGAAAAATTACTTGATCATTCTATTTTATTACAATTAAATTTAGAGGAAAATAGGGACTTTAGTTTTGAGGATCAAGATGAAATTAAGTATCGTGGTTATAAAAAAAGACATTTAGAAATCATGGGATATTCCCCAATGTATTCCAGTTTAGATTCAGGAAATATGGACCATTGGAATATGCATACATTTTCTAATCATGGAGTTGATTCAACTAAAATCAAACTTTGTCAGCTAAAAAATGGAAGTACAAAACTAACTGATATTTTTAAGTATTGTGTTTTAAACACCCACTTAGATTTAGAAAATAAAACACCCATTTTATATGATTATTTACAAGAACAAGAATGGTTTAATATCACAAAATAAAAACAAAACATTTAATTCTATAGATGTTTTGTTTTTTGATATGAAGTTTCAGGTGAAACTGTTTCCTCATCACCATATGCTACCTCAATAAGTTTTAATGTTTCTTTAAAGTTTCCAAGCAATTCTTTTAAATCTTTACGTATTTTAGTATCAGAAGCTATCTCTGCCATTGTATTGATAATTCCATTTGTTAGTGTATTTTTTATATATTTTGGTGTTAAATCAATTCCATCTGTTATTAATTCTTTGCAATCATTTAAACTTCTTTTAATTAGAAATTCCATAGTTTGTTCTTGTAACAATTCTATAGCAGTACATCTATTTTCAGTAAAATTACTTATTCCATTCAAACAAAGAAATGCTTTTGCCATATTAAATAAGAAATTAGGAGGTACAAACTCATAATTTAGACAAATCTTCATCATATCGATAAAATAAAAAGTAACATCTTTAGATTTCACCTGCTCGCAATATTTTTTACACTCTTCCCTCAATGATTTCTTTTTTTCTTCTGATATATTTCCAAATCCTATAAGTATTTTATATATTTCTTCGTAATTTCCAGAATATGCTGACAAGAAAAGTTTCCTACATAATTTTGCATCTTCAGCACTTAATATACATAATAATCCCATATCTAAAAAACAAATATTACCATCTTCATCAATACAAATGTTGCCACTATGAGGGTCGCCATGAAATACAATTTGTTTATCATTAAACAGTGCCCAAAAACTTAATTTTATATAATTATTTAAAGCTAATATAATTTTTCTTTTATTATCTTCCGTTAAAGGCATTTTATTTATTGTTGGAGTTTTAATATATTCCATTATAATGACATTATCCGTACAATAATCTTCAAATAATAATGGAACCTTTATTAATTTAGTGTCTTTTACTTTTCCATTTACCTTATCTGCAAATTTTTGATAAGCTTTTATATTATTACATTCATTGATAAAATCTGTTTCTTGTTTAATCCATTCTAAATATAAATCTAAAGCATGATCTCCACCTGTATAATTACCGAAATTTATTATTTTTCCAAATCTATGAACTATTTTTCTGATTTTTTCTATATCATCTTCAATATTTGTAGTAATATCTTTTCTTTTTATTTTAATCGCAACTTCTTCTCCAGTAGTTAAAATAGCCCTATGAACCTGAGATATAGATGCTGAACCAAGGGGTTCTTTATCTATAAAACTAAATATTTTACTTAAATCATTTCCATATTCTTGTTTTAATATTTTTTCAATTTCCTCGTAACTGATTGGATTACAATCATCACAGATAGAAGATAACATTTTTCTATCATCTTCTGTAAATAAATTTCCAAAATTTTGTGTAGCTAATATTTGGGCTAGTTTTATATATACTATTCCCATTTCTTTTACAAAATCTTTTATTGCGATTCCAGTATTTTGTCTTAATATAAATTTTTTTAATAATAGTTTTATTATTTCAGAATATAATTTCATTTTTAAAATCTCCAATCAATTGACTAGTATTGTACAACAAAAATGAATATTTTACTAGTATTTAATTATATCATTGATGAAATAGAAAAAACAAATGAATATTTTTAGAGTTTTTAATTAAAAAATTATCAATTTACATCTATTTTAAATAAATTATTTTTCTGATATAATATAACTATTAATTTAGATTATATTGGAAAAGGAAAAATTTTATGGAAAGTAGTCATATAAAAAAGATAGATAAAGATTATATGAATCATATTGGATTAACGAAAGAACAAATTGATAAAGTAGAAAAGTTAATAAATTATGCTATCAAAGAAAAATTATATACACATACAATGATTCCATATCATCATTTAGATCACATCGAGAGAACTTTAATATATGCATTATGGATTGCTAATAAGCAATCACTATCATTAACTAATGATAATATTCTTTTGTATGCTGCACTTTTTCATGATGCTGCTAGATCAAAAGGAGCATCTAATCAAACTCATGGTATTAAAGGAGCACAAATTGCTAAAGAAAAGTTAAACGGAATATTAGATAATAAAACAATTGAAGCGATTGGATTGCTTATAGAAACACATGCATCTAAAAATGATAATGTTTCTTTTAAAAACACTAATTTTTCATTAGAGGAACAAAACTATATTCAAAAACTATCTAATGTTTTAAAAGATGCTGATGCATTAGACAGAAATAGAATCAAATTGTTTCCTTTTTTGAAATGTAATATCAAGTATTTAAGATTTGATGAAAGTAAAGCTATATTATCTGAAACAGATGTATTTTTAAAAAAATATAAAAAGTATAAATAAAAACTAGTGGAGGTGTTTGAATGAAAAAGGTAATTTTAGATACAGATACATTGAATGAAGCCGATGATTTATTTGCTATATCATATCTATTAAAAAATAAAGATATACTAGATATTAAAGCAATAACGATTGCTCCATTTAAACATAGCGGTTATCAAAAAAGTGTTTTTCATTCAATAGACGATAGCTACAATGAAACATGCAAAATATTTGATTATCTTAATATTTCTGACAAAAATATTATTTACAAAGGTAGTAGAGATTACTTATCTAATGGATATTTAGATACAAGTAATGCGGTAAACAAAATAATTGAATTGGCATTGGAAAATGAAAAAATATTTATAGTAGCAATAGGTTGTTTAACAAATATTGCATTAGCGATAAAAAAAGAACCAAAAATAATTGACAAAATTGAAATCATTTGGAGTGGTACAAACTTTTTATTCGGTGATAATAAAGATTTTAATTTTAGACAAGATGTTGAAGCTGTAAAAACCGTTTTTTACTCAAAAGTAAAATTAACAGTTGTTCCATGTTCTCCTATATCATCTAACTTGATGACATCAATTTATGAGCTCAATGCGGAAATAGGAGGAAAAAATAAATTATGCGATTATTTATGTGATAAATTTTATAATCGTTTTTGGGGTCCACATAAAAGATATCCTATTTGGGATATTGGAGCTGTTGCTTATATTATTAATGAAAATTGGTTTAAAACACTAACCATAAGTTGCCCAATTATTAATAATGATAATACATTCACATTTACTGAAGGTAAGCACAAAATAACATTTGTGAAGCAACTTGATGCTAATAAGATTTATGAAGACTTGTTTAGATGTCTATTAAAGAAATAGAAAAATACGAATGATGTCTTTTTTATAAAAAATAAGAAAAAGGAGAATTCACATGGCGACAATTTCTAAAAAAAATATAAATACTTTAGTAAATGATTTTATAAAAAAGCCACAAGAATTTGAAAACTACAGCAAGCATTGTTTAAATATATTAAAAAAATATATATGGTTAAAAGAAAATGTAGCAAACGTAGAAATTGATAGTTATGATTATGTTTCTACTGCTATTGATTATTATGGAATTGATAATATAAGTTTTAACTTTATATTTAGCCAATATCAAAAAGAAATAGTAAATCAAATTAGCGATGATAAGAAAACGATTATTCATTCTAATGTTTATTATTTAAATCAAATAGATGATTTTTTAGAAGATATGCAAAATTTTATGAATAAAAAAGATTATCTAATAGGAGCTAAAAAAGTTAATAAAAAGTTTAACCGATTAGATTTTATAGTATTAAAACTAGATAATGAAATAGATACTGAAAAAGAGTATACCTATGATGAAATCTATCATATGGTTCTAAATCAACAAATGATAGTATTAGATAATTATTTATCTCAAGTTAGTATCAGTATAAATAAAAATAACATCAATGACATTGATTTAAGTAGTAAATTTTTAGTAGCTTCTAAATGTCAAGAAATGTTAGGTTCTAATAGCAAAATGGTTGATAATTTTTATTCATTTAAAAACAAAGAAGATAGAAGAATATGGGCAACTATCAGTGAGATTTTTTGTAATTATTTTAGAAAAAAAGTAATTAATTTTAATACGATGAAAGAAAATTATCCATCTAGTAATCATCATGATATTTATATAACATTTAATATAAGTATCGATTTTTATAAGACACTGGAACATATCCAAAATCTAATAGATGAGTTAATAAAATATTATAAGAAAAGAAAAAAGATGCTACCTAAACCTATGGAAAAAACAATTGAAAATATACAATTAGAGATGGCTAGTCTAAAAGATAAGTATGAAAAAATAGCTATTAATAAAGAAATAATTACAGAAAACTTTTATGAAATGGAAAAATCTTATGTAAAAAAGAAATAATTAAAAAATATATTATAGAAAGAAAAGCACTAGGGAAAAGAATCAACAAAAATAATAGTTTATTTAATTAATTATTCTATGTAAAAAGTGTTTTCAAAAAGCATTAATGAGTGATATAATACATTTAGGGTGGTAATATGAAAGCTTTAGTAACAGGGGCCTCTTCGGGAATAGGTTTAGAAATTTCCAAATATTTAGATAGTTTAGGATATGAAGTTATTCTAGTTGCTAGAGATAAAGAGAAACTAGAAAGTGTTGCCAAAACATTAAATCATAAACCAAAAATTATTGTAATGGATTTATCCCAAGTGGAGGATATTAAATCTTTATACGTACTTGTAAAAAATGATGATATTGATATTCTAGTCAATAATGCTGGTTTTGGTTTATTTGGAAACTTTACAGAAACAGATTTAACAAAAGAATTAAATATGATTGATATCAACATTAAAGCTGTGCATATTTTAACAAAATTATTTCTAAAAGATATGAAAAGAAAAAATAAAGGATATATCTTAAATGTTGCTTCTTCAGCTAGCTTTGAGCCAGGTCCATTAATGGCTACTTATTATAGTACGAAATCCTATGTTTACCGATTAACAGAAGCTATTTATTATGAACTAAAGAAGGAGAAAATTAATGTTCATGTATCTTGCTTATGTCCAGGGCCTGTAGATACAAACTTTAATAATGTAGCAGAAGTAAATTTTGCAGTAAAACCATTAAAAGCAGATTATGTAGCCAAATATGCAATTGATAAGATGCTCAAACACAAATTAATAATCATTCCTGGATTCAAAATGAAATGTGCAAAATTTCTTGGAAGATTTGTATCAGATAAGACCTTAATGAAATTTGTATATAAAATTCAAAAGAAAAAAGTAAAAGATAAGAAATAAAAGATAGGAAAAACAATTTCTTTCTTTTTCTTTTTTTTCATTGAACTATTCAATAGAATCGAGTATAATAATAAATCAAACGAGGTGGTAAAATGACAAATATCCTAACGATAAAAAATTTAAACTTTAAATATGATAATACCACCATCTTTCAAGACTTTAATCTTTCTATTGCAGAAAACAGTTATATCAGCATCGCTGGAAATAATGGTAGTGGAAAAACAACATTAATCAAGTTACTTGCTGGATTATTACCCAGTGGAAATACAATTACGATTGGATATTCCTATGTAGATAATAATCGTATTCATGATCATTCGAAGGAAATAGGAGTAATGTTTGGTAATCAATTAAATTCTTTTTTATTTGAAGATGTTTATAAAGAAATGGCTTTTCCACTTGAAAATTTAAATAAAAAAGTAACAGACATAGAAAAGAAAATATTAGAACTTAGTAAACTATTTGGAATTTCCAAATTATTAGACAAAAAAACAAGCGATTTAACAAATTTAGAAAAACAAGAACTACTGATAGTACTTGCACTTTTGCATGAACCTAAAATTCTATTATTAGATAATCCTTTTTCTATGATGGATAAAACAACCAAGGAAAAAATGAAAAAAGCTTTATTAGAATACAAACAAAAATATGGAATAACCATTATCCTGACAACAACGAACTTAGAAGATACGATAGATACTGATTATCTTTATGTCATAAATGCTGGTAATATTGTGGTAGAAGGAGAACCTTTAACTGTGTTACAGGAAGATACGTTATTAAATCGTTTAGGACTACAACTTCCATTTATGGTAGATTTATCATTGAAACTACAATTCTATGAACTATTAGAAGAAATAGAAATAGATATGGATAGGATGGTGAATCACTTATGGAAATAACTTTAAAAAATGTTGGATATCGATATAAAAATAAAAAAATCCTAGATCATATTAATCTAACAATCAAAGATAAGCAAATTACAGGAATTACTGGTGAATATAAAACTTTATTATGTGAAATGATAGATGCAGTAAAATTAACAGATATTGGTAGTATCACTATTGGTGATGCACTATTAAATAACGACAATCTAAAATGGATTCGTAAAGAAGTGTGTCTCATTCAACAAAACTATCAAAAACAGTTTTTTACTAATAGTGTGAAAGAAGAAATCTTTTTTTTAGTATCCAGACTATCCTATAAGCCAAAAGATTTAAACAAAAAGATGGAACAGTCTTTAGAAATGGTAGGATTAGATAAAACTTATCTAAATAAGAAGATAAAAATGTTATCTAATGGAGAAAAAAAATTATTACAAGTTGCGGTTGGTTTAATTTATAATCCTAATATTATTATTTTTGATGAACCTTTTGTAGAATTAGATTACATAAATCAAAGAAAATTATTGAAATTAATAAAAATGTTAAAAGAAAAATATCAGAAGACCATTTTGATTACCAGCAATAACTGTAATCTTTTATATGAAATCACAGATAATATCGTCATTTTAAAAAAAGGACATGTTCTAATATCAGATAATACTGTAAAAGTATATCAAGATGTAGATTTTTTATTGAATCATGAAATTGAAATACCAGATTTGATTCAGTTCACTATGTTGGCAAGAAAAAAGAGAATAAAACTTTCTTTTCATCGTGATATTAGAGATTTAATAAAGGATGTGTATAAACATGTTTAATACAGATTCAATTATTAAGGAAGTAAATGTTTTTAATAAGCTTTTCTGTTATTTGATTATTTTTATATCTTTATTGATGGTAAAAGAAGCTTTATTTTTAGTATTTGCTAATCTTATCTTACTTGTTATTACCAAGCAATACCCAAAATTGTTGAAATTTAATATTCTAGTTCTGGGAATAACAGTATTAGGAATGTTTTATCCACAATTTTTGTGGATAACCAAAATAGGAATTCTTATGATATACACAATTCTGTTGAAAAAAGTAATGTGCCCTATAGAATTAAGATATGTACTGGAAAACACTTTATATTGTTTTAAACAGAAACAAGTTACATATAAAATCTTATCTCTCATTTATTTTGGAAGATATTTTAAAAATAATTTGAAAAGATTCCTAATTCTAAAAGATGACTATGGATTAAAAGTAAATCCTCAATTTATGGCCTTTATCTTAAGACAGGCCTATGAGCAAACAAAAGAACAGATGCAAGAATTTATGATTATGAATCGATTAAGATTTTATAATGATTCTACAAAAAGAACTTATATAGAACGCAAAAGTTGGGAATCTTGGGATAATAATTATATCATTATTCATGCTATGATTTTCTTATTAACATTTTTCTACGGGAGGTAATTATGCGTTATCGTATTGATTTTTCT
The DNA here is from genome assembly GCA_947631295.1 of uncultured Bacilli bacterium. Taxonomy (GTDB): domain Bacteria; phylum Bacillota_I; class Bacilli_A; order RF39; family UBA660; genus Alloscybalousia. Next base: position 6,582 of record CANRKU010000023.1, on the reverse strand, counting down.
TATGATGGAACAAATTTTAATGGTTACCAACTACAACCAAATTTAAGAACTGTTCAAAATGAATTAGAAAAAGCAGTTAGTTATCTAAATAGGAAAACAAAAACCACTGTATTCTCCTCTGGAAGAACAGATAAAGGAGTACATGCTTTAAATCAAGTAGCACATTTTGATTTAGCAGTAGAAATTCCTATTGATAAGATTAAAAGAGGATTAAATTCTAATTTACCAGAAGATATCCATGTAATCAAAGTAAAAAAAGTACCGAATAATTTTCATGCTCGGTTTAATGCTAAGAAAAAAGAGTATGTTTATAAGATCAATATTGGCGAATATAATCCTCTCATGAGAAATTATATCTATCAATATAATAGAAAATTAGATATTGATAAAATGAAAGAAGCTATCAAGTACTTTGAAGGTACGCATGATTTTACTTCTTTTGTATCTAGTGAAGATGAAAGAGAAAATAAAGTAAGAACCATTTTAAAGACTAATATTCAAGAAAGAAATCAAATTATAGAAATTAGTTTTCAAGCCGATGGATTTATGAAATACCAAGTAAGAAATATGGTAGGTCTATTATTATCTGTTGGAAATGGTAAAAAAGAAGTATCAGATATTGAAAAAATATTAAAACAAAAAGATCGTACCAAATCGGTAAAAACAGCACCAGCTGAAGGATTATATTTGAAAAAGGTTTGGTATTAATTTATTATTTATGATTGGAAAGAGGTTAGTTATTTATGAATGAAATTAAAAATTTAAAAATCGTAAAACCAAAAGAATTATTGGAAATACACAATGTAGTAGGGGTTCCAGATGTTGTAAAATTGATTAGAAGATGTGGTTTAACAGTAATGGGCTTTGTGCCGGAGACTGTTACAGATAAAGAAATCAGAAAAGTTGGTAATATCCAAGGATATATAAGCATCGATCATTCTTCTAAGATTATTTTGTTTAATTACAATTTATTACCAACAGCTAGGAGATTTGTTGTAGGATATTTATTCTCTTATTATCAATTATACTTAACTGAAAAATCTGAGTATTATAGTTTTTTGTATCAAGAAAGTATTTATGATAGAAAAGCTTACAATTATACACTAGATTTACTCATGCCTGATGATATATTTGATAGCAAAATCGTAAATTCAAATAAGGATATAGAAAAACTAGCTAAAAAATATGATGTATCAGAATTTTTAATCCACCAAAAAATAGAAAACTTAGAAAAAAGAAAAAAATTAACATTAGTATAAAGAAAAAGGAGTATGTTTATAAAATCAATATTGGCGAATATAATCCTCTCATGAGAAATTATGTCTATCAATATAATAGAAAATTAGATATTGATAAAATGAAAGAAGCTATCAAGTACTTTGAAGGTACGCATGATTTTACTTCTTTTGTATCTAGTGAAGATGAAAGAGAAAATAAAGTAAGAACCATTTTAAAGACTAATATTCAAGAAAGAAATCAAATTATAGAAATTAGTTTTCAAGCCGATGGATTTATGAAATACCAAGTAAGAAATATGGTAGGTCTATTATTATCTGTTGGAAATGGTAAAAAAGAAGTATCAGATATTGAAAAAATATTAAAACAAAAAGATCGTACCAAATCGGTAAAAACAGCACCAGCTGAAGGATTATATTTGAAAAAGGTTTGGTATTAAAATAGTGAGGTGAATTATTTATGAATACTGTGGGAATAGCTTATATTATGGAAAGAAAAGAAACTATTATTGACGGAAATATAATAACATACTATGAGTGTATTGATGTTGTATGCGGATTTTACTATGATTTTAAGGAGGATGGAAAAACCTTTATCCCTCTATCAAAGAATCAAGAAAATCCTATACCAAAGAATAATACTAATAAAATACAAGTAGCAGGTTTTCAAACTTTGGATGAACTTTGTACGAAGAATAATAACCAATATGATTTTGAAAAGTTTATGGATGATTGTAAAGAAAACGTAGGTTATTATTACTTTTATGATCCAAGTGATACATACAAATTTATAAGAGATCCAGAACTAATCGATAAAATAAAAAGTAGCAATAAAAAATATGATATGTCTATATTGAATGAACAATCAAATATCTCACAAAAGTATTCTGCTATTAAGAAAACAATTGTTGCTCAAGATGAACCAATTATGAAGATTTTAACCACTTTGTTTAAAAATCAAACAGTTATTCATTCTGATTTCGATTTAGATTTGATAGCAAAATTAAAAGAAAATATTTTGATTTGTGGACCAACTGGAACGGGGAAAACAGAGATTTTAAAAAGGATTTCTAAGTTATACCAAATTCCTATCGTTATTGAAGATGCAACAGCTTTATCAGAAACGGGATATATGGGTAGAGAAGTAGAAAATATGTTACAGGATTTATATTTGGCAGCAGATAAAGATATAGAATTAGCTCAAAAAGGAATTTTAGTAATCGATGAGTTTGATAAATTAGCTGAAAAGAAACAAGATGGTCAAACTCATATTTCAAGAATTGGTGTACAAAGATCTTTACTAAAAATATTAGATGGTTCTTTATGCTATTTTGATACAAAAAAATTTGATACTTCCAAACTAACAATTGTTTTATTGGGTGCTTTTGATGGTATTATAAAAGATAGTGATTATAGCCAATTGACACCTGAAGATTTTAACGAGTATGGAATTATGAGAGAATTAATTGGAAGAATCTCTAAAATTATACCGATGAATGCATTATCAAAAGATGATATCAAAAAAATATTAGTAGAATCTGATTTTAGTCCATTAAATACCTATAAAAAATTATTTGAGTATATGAATTTAGATTTTCATTATAATAATGAATTTATAGATTATGTAGCCGAGAGAGCAATTCAGTTAAATACTGGTGCTAGAAGTCTAAAAACGATTGTTGATGATTGTATGAGTAGTGCTATGTTTAAAATATTTGCTGGGGAATATTCCGAAATTTCACTAGTAGCACCAAAAAGCGACGATGATATCCCATATATTTTATCCAAAAAGCTGAAATAAATGAAAAAAGTGCATATTTTTATTGACTTTTGACACTGATTTATCATATAATTTTAACTGGTACATTTTATATATTCCAAATTCTTAATTATGTCCTGGGAAAATATAATTGAGAAGGGAAAAAGATAAAGGAGAATATATATGACAAGTTTTATGCAAAAGAAAGAAACAGTTGATCGTAAATGGTATGTAATTGATGCTAAAGATCAACCATTAGGAAAAGTAGCTGCCAAAGCTGCACATATGTTAAGAGGTAAACATAAACCTACTTATACACCACATATTGATTGTGGAGATTACATTATTATTATTAATGCAAAAGATGTGAAATTAACTGGAAACAAATTAGACAACAAAATGTATTATAATCACTCTATGTATCCAGGTGGATTAAGAGAAAGAACAGCAAGAGTAATGAAAGAAAAATATCCAGTTGAAATGATGGAAAGAGCTGTAAAAGGAATGCTTCCACATAACCGTTTAGGAAGACAAATGTATAAGAAATTATTCGTATATGAAGGAGAGACTCATAATCAACAAGCTCAAAAGCCTGTTAGTATTGAGTTAAAGTAGGAGGAGAATATGGCAAAAGATAAAGTTTATACTGGAACAGGTAGAAGAAAAACTAGTGTTGCTAGAGTTAAATTAATTCCAGGTAAAGGTAAAGTAACAGTAAATGGTAGAGATGTTCATGAATATTTACCATATGAAACTCTTATTATGGATTTAATGCAACCATTAGTACTTACGAAAACAAATGAAATTTTTGATGTTGAAGTTAATGTAACTGGTGGTGGATTCTCTGGTCAAACAGGAGCAATTCGTTTAGGAATTACAAGAGCACTTTTAAGTTATGATTCAACTACTGCTAAGGATTCTGAAAATAGTTTTAGAAAACCATTAAAGGCAGCTGGATTCATTACTCGTGATGCTCGTAAGAAAGAACGTAAGAAACCAGGATTAAAGAAAGCACGTCGTGCACCACAGTTCTCAAAACGTTAAGATTTTGTATTTCAAAAGTCCAATATATTTGGACTTTTTTTGAACTTTAGTATTTAGAAAAATATGAATACCATAATATAGCCAAAAAGTTTGTGGAGGAAAATGAATGGATAATTTGGAAAAAAATAAATTGATAGTTGAATCTTGGAATTATATTCGAAATGGTACGGAATGGCTTTTTGAGGGTCATGAAGTAAAAGAAATGCCTCAGGTATGGATACCTAAATCAGTATTAAAAATCAAAGAAAATATTGGACTTGGTCCTATTAATTCAGCATACATAGAAGTTAACGAAATACAAGATAAAAATGATGAATATAAAAAAATATTAAGATTCTTAAAAAAATATATGGAATATTATGCTCATAATCAAGAAAAATCTATAGATGATATAAAGTTAGAATTTATCAATTATGGTAAAACAGAACTTGTCTATGTTTTAACAGATTTGGATGGTAGTAGAATTACTTTATTAGTAAAGCAGCCTGCTGTTTTGTTTGGCTCTGTTTATGAAGAAATGCAAAATTTACTAGAATTGAAACAAAGAGATCCTAATGTTATTGCGCCTATTGATTATTTTCAATTAGGTGATCAAGAACTATATGTAACTCCTTATATGGATCAAGCACGCTGTGTTGCTAGTTATGAAAGTTGGGGTATGTATATTCCAGAACCATTTTATAGATTTGAGCCATTTACCAAAGAACAAGAAAGTATTGTGAATACTTGCATGATTTCTAAACTAGTCAGCTTATATAATTTTGATAAACAAGAAGGAATTGCTTGTTGTAAATTAGGCGGTGGTGACTTTATGTTACCTAAAGGATGGGAAAACGAAACCCCTACCATTGAAAATACTCTCCATCAATTATATTTGATTGCAGCAAGAAAGAAGATTCATTGTTCCTTTAAAGAATACTTACAAATCATTAGAGAAGAATTTTGTAAGGAAACGATTAACCAAGATCAATCCCAATTAAAAATTAACTTAAGAGGAAGAGTAGCGATACAAGCTACTGATATTGAAGCAGGTATTAGTTTGGGAAAAAACTATATAGACAGTTGCCATAAAAAAATTTATATAAAAAAATAAAAACTACCAATTAGTAGCTTATAAAAAAGGTTCTTTATCAAAAGGTGTAATTCCATGTATTTTATTTGTATCATTAATTAGTGAAAAATCCTTTACCCCATTATCTTTCAAATATTGAATTTGCTCTAGTAAAATATTAGAATAATGAACTAATCGATTGATAGCAGGATTGGTAAAATCAATATCCCTAATTTTTTCATCTAAACTATTATAATTTTTTCTCATCTTTTCACTCTCCTTCAATTTTCAAAAATATAATCACCATGTTACTACGAACCCTTTATAAATATCCCATAATTTTTATGAATTGTATATTTTTGGTGATAAATGAAAAAATTTATCATTTACATGGAAATAAAAATTATTGAATGATTTGGTAAGACTTTAATTTTTTTCTTAAAAGCTCCTTACTCTTTTTATTGAAAAGGTGAGTAGAATATTTCCCAAAAGAAATATAATTTTCTTTTAAATTGAACTCATGAATTTTTTTAATATTTACAATGCAACTTCTATTGATTTTAAAAAAATCAGGATAGTAATTTAAATGATTACTAATTTGAATAATACTTTCTTTTATTTTGTAGATGGAATTATCGGTATATAAAAAAGTGTAATTATCATTTAAGTCTTTTTCAAAATATAAAATTTCCTCAAAAGGAATATGAAATAATTCACCATTATATTGAAAAGTGTAAGTTTCTTTTTTGCAAATCATTTTGTAAGCAATTTCTAAAGAGTCTTGCAAGCGTAGAGCTATATTCTCTTTTTTTGAAATAAAATCCAACATTAAGATCTTACTAGTAAAACCTGATTTTTTTAAATTATCATAATTTGTAATCATAATAAGTGGACTCATCCAATCTCCTTGACTACGAATATTTCTAGCTAAATCAAGACCAGATTTACCAGGTACTTCAATATCTAAAATAAAAATTTTCTTATCCGGAATCTTTAAAAATTTTTCCTCTAACTTTTTAGTATAAGAAGAAAAAATATAGAATTTTTCTTTTTTGTTTCTTTTATTGAAAAAATTTTTAATTACCTCCTGATAGAGTTTTTGCATTTCTGTATCATCTTCATAAATAATAATACTAGTCATAAATAATCCCTCAAAACAATTAAATTTTACCATGATAGTTACTTAGTATCATTTATAATGTCTAAAATGTTAAAAAAAGCAGATTTTTAGTAAAAAAAGGAAACCATAATATAAAAAAAGAAAGCATATAATAAAATAGGTGATATCCATGATATCAAGAAAAAAATATGTTTTTTTTATTTTCACTTTAATGATAATAGGAGTTTGTATTCTATCAAAAGCAAATGCCATAACGAATGATCTACCATTATTAGGAAGAATCATTTTCGTAGATCCTGGACATGGAGGTATCGGTTAAATCCAAAAATAGAAGAAATGACTATTTTGGTAAGTAAATACAAGAGTTTAAGGT
>CANRKU010000022.1 GCA_947631295.1 uncultured Bacilli bacterium | reverse complement strand
TTTAATTATCATTTTTACTATATCATATCACTTTAATTTTTTTACTTTTTTGGTCTCACATCATTTACAACTATACAAAATGTATATCGATAGTGTAAAATTATTTATAATTTTCAATCTTTATTTTAAAGTTTGTTTATCAGAAAAGTTTTGTGCATTGGCTAATATGAATAAAATCAATGAAAGACTAATTAATAAATTTGAGATCCTTTTACTACAGTAGATTTTGCTGATTTAGTTGCAATCATGCGTGCAACTAAATCAGAATTACTACTTGTAAAGTTAACTGTTATTTTGCTTCCAGACTCTGTTGCTGCATCTCTAAACATCCAATTATAACTACAACTATTGGTAGTAATAGTAATAGTTGTAGTGAGTTTAGAGCAATCATCAAACATAGATATCATATCTGTTACTTGAGAAGTATCAAAACTACTTAAATTTAGATTGATTAAATTGTTGCAGCTATAAAACATTTTTTCCATATTCTTTACTTGAGTTGTATTAAATTGACTTAAATTTAAACTGGTTAAATTTCTACAAAAGGAGAACATATAGCTCATATCCGTTACTTGTGAGGTATTAAATTGACTTAAATCTAGACTTTCTAAATTGTTGCAATTACTAAACATAGAACTCATATTTGTTACTTGTGAGGTATCAAAGTGGCCTACATCTAGACTTGTTAATTTTTGACAAGAATAGAACATATATCTCATATTTTTTACTTGGGAGGTATCAAATTGACTTACATCTAGACTTTCTAAATTGTTACAATTAGAAAACATATAGCTCATATCTGTTACTTGAGAGGTATCAAAATGACTTAAGTTTAGACTAGTTAAATTTTCACAATGATTAAACATATCTTTCATACTTGTTACTTGAGAGGTATCAAAATGATTCAAATCTAGATTAGTTAAATTGTTACAACCATAAAACATATGGTCCATATCCGTTACTTGAGAGGTATTAAAATGACTTACATCTAAACTTTCTAAATTGTTGCAATTATGAAACATATATCTCATATTTTTTACTTGGGAGGTATCAAATTGACTTACATCTAGACTAGTTAAATTGTTACAATCAGAAAACATATATCTCATATCCGTTACTTGGGATGTATCTAAGTATTCTAAATTTTCTATTGTTTTTAAATTTATAAATTTATAAAATAAATACCTACTATCTACATTTGCCTTGATTCCGCCATTTCCTTGAAGATAAGCAGTATATGTTTCTTTATCATCATTTAATACTAAATAGCTCATTACACTACCATTACCTTCTTCTGAAATATCAAATGAGATGGAATTCGGTATTTCATGTAATTCATTTTCAAATACTATTTTCGTAATTGAGTCTCTATAACCCCATATTAAATCTTCATGACTAGAGTTTGTGGATTTTAAAGTTCCAGTCGGGATATTTGAAACTACTTTTCCATTTGAATATACATTTACTGTTACAGTAAATGTCTTCCCATTATATGGATAAGTTACATTTCCTGTTTCTTCTTCCTTTCCACTAAAATCTGTTTTTTCATCTATCCACATTCTTAGTCTAAAATTCTTTTCATAATTACTTTGCTTTGCTGGTACTTTATCTGTATAAATTGTCTTCTCTGTATATCCTGTAGCTGTTTCTTGTCCTGTTTGTTGTAATTTACTGTAATTTTCTAATAAGATTTCTTTTTCATCATCACCATTTAATTCTGTTAAATAAAGTTTTACTACTTGATCATCTAATGTAGAATCACTACTCTTTCTAGCTGTTACCTCATAAGGAATAGAAATAGTACTTGCTGTTTGACTAGTTATCTTAAAATCAAAATACTTTCCTATTCCTGTTTGATTCATTCCTTGCTCATCTGTCATAGGATAGGCATCACTAATTTGTATCCCTTTTCCGATTCCTGATATTTCTGTATATAAAAATGTAATAGTTCCACTAGTTACTGTATTTTCTGTTATTCCTTCTTTTGTATAATTAAAAAATGCTACACTTACTCCTAAAGTAATTACCGCTAAACTAACTAAAGCTACTAACATCCATAGAATTTCTTTCTTTTCATTTTTCTTTTTCTTTATATTCTTTCTCATAATAACTCCTTTAGTTTTTAAGAATAATAATTAGAAACTAAAAGAAATTAAGATTATCTATAAAAAATAAAGATATTCTAAAAAGGAAAAAATTAACAATAAAAAAATATTGTTTATCAATTTCCTTATAAAATAAGGATATAAGCAATATTTTTGTCGTTCTAATTATTATTCTTAGACTCTATCTTTATTTCATTTTCATTATAAAACTTTACAAATAGTTAGTCAAGTTCTTTCTATTTCACCTTTACAAAACTCTAACATATACTATACTAGGTGAAGCTTATGTTTAAACAAAAAGGCCATGGCTTTTTTTGTAGATGTGAAGGTTGTAAAATAAAAAGAAGAAATAGCCTATGGTATATGGGTGGACTATTTTCTCTTTTGATTATTTTGATATGGCAAGTTATATTTACTATTTTTGTTGTTACTAGATTTAATGTCTTCTTAATATTCTTGTTGATGGCTTGCGTTGTTGTTGGCTTTTTTAGAATTATTTTCTAAATAAGAAAGAGTTTTATCTATATATAAAATAGTATTAGTTACTTGCTTTACTTTGTTATATTCTTTTTCATTCATATCTATTTTTTCTGGAATTAAAAGAAGAGCTATTAAAAGATATTGTTCTTCTTTTTTTAATGGATATTTTGATTCATAAATTTCTAAAATCTCTTTTAGGCTAATATCCATATAGCTTTTGCGATAAAATATCTCTAAATCATAAATTGGTAAATCAATTCTAGAATGATCCCAACTAATAAAGTATAAATCTTTTTCTTCTAAAATATGATTTTCTTCCAAATTTCCATGAATATATGCATACCTTACTTTATGACTCTCTTTCACAATATCATACCATTTGTTAATATACTTTTTGCTTTCATTTAATGCTAAATAAATAATAGAAATATTGCGTATTAATAAATAATTAGCTGGTGACATATATATTTCTAATTCTATCATATTTTGAAGTTCACTATAATATTGGTATATCCTATTAACTTGATCTAAAATATCTTCATAGATCTTTTTAATATAATCATCGTCGACATCTTTATAAAAAGTTGTTTTTGTATGAAGAATACTAGCTAAATATACAATATCCTGCAGTTTTTGCTCTTTTGGGGTGTCAATTTCTTCAATATAATCTGTTAATTCAATTTCATCTTCTAGGTGAGAATATACTTTTGGAAAATTATAAAAATTTCTGGTTTTTAGATAATCAAAAGAATCTGCTTTTCTCTTATTCTTTTTTATAACATATTTCTGATTATTCGCAGTAAGAATAGTAGCAGATCCTAGTTTTTTTATGGATTGTGGTTTTATGGACAAGTAATCTATTAATTCTTTTTTATTCATGATTCGTACATGGAATAATTAATTTGCTTCCTACTTTAATGTCTGTTAAATCATTATAGTTCTGTAGTTCTTCTTTTGTAGTTTTATATTTATCTATAATTGATTCTATTGTATCTGTATCTCTTACTATATAAACATAATATGTGGAAAAAGTTTCTTCTTTAGATGTAAGACTAGAAAAAATAGAACCTACATTAGATGAAATTGGCGTTTTTTCTACTTCTATTTCTTTTGGAGGATTATTTTCCATGATTTCTTTTTCATATTTTAAATCTTCTTTAATCTCTGTTTCTAACTTTTCTAATGGACTTAATGATTCTGATTGTAACTCTAAATCAATACCATTTTCTTCTATTTCTACTGGAATTGGTGCTGCTTCGGAATTGTCTCTTACAGCTGTTTTTTCATCTTCTCGTTCTACCTCTAAAATTTCTGTATCATCTAATAATGATATTTCCGTTGATTGTTCTGACATCTCAACTTTTTTTTCTTCCATTCCATCAATATCAATTTCAACATTGATTTTTAAATCTTCTTCATTAATAATTTCAAAATAAAAATCTCCAATCGTAATTTCTAAATTTTCTAAATCATATTTGGAATCAATATCAATAGTGAATGGCAATTGATAATGAAATTCTTCTTCAATTTGACTAGCATCTGTCATTTTATAAGAACCATCTACTAAAATATCTCCTTCAATTTCATTATTATCTTTTCGTTCTAATGTATGCTTTACTTCAATATTAGTAATTTCAGCAATCATTGTTCTAAAAGTAATTGTTTTTGTAAAAGGTACGACCTTCTTCATAATATCCCTCTTTTCTATTAGAATATTATGTATAAAGTTTAAAAAAAAGACTAATTTTTAGTCCTTTCTTTTCTTTTTTTCAATTTCTATTTGATATTGGTAATTAGAATCTGAAATTTCATTAAATGCTTCTTTTATTTGATATAATTTCTTTATTGTTTCTTTTTCCATCTTAGAATATAAGAAATAGTGGTGAATAGAAATACTTTTCTGTAATTGCGGTAAAATCGTAATCAAAGCATCAATTAGCATTGGATGTTCTTGAAAAATTACCATATATTGATTTGCTAATAAATTGATACTCATTAGAAAATTAACTGAATCTATAATTTCTATTTGATTAAAATGATTTACTAATGCATTTATGTAAAAATAATCTAACTTTATTATTTCATACATCATATTATCATTGATTTTTTTAGAATGAGGTAACATATGAAATTCTTCTTCTTGATATAACCAGTCATTTTGAATACATTTTTGATCTTCTTTTGATTTTCCTTTATAAATATTTATGTTAAAAATAATTTCATTTAGATAATCAGTAATTTCTGTATTATATTTTTTCTTATAACGAATTTTATCAATAAAATATTCTAATTTTTCTATCATTTTATCACTTGAAAAGAAAAAGTGGTCTATCATCATGATTTCACTAATGATACTAATCATGATGTCTTCATTACTGTTAGTATTTACCTCTTCGACCATTTCTTCTTTTGTATTTGTTGCAAATTTTGCTTTGATTAATAAGCAATCTATAATTTCAGAAGTCATATTAATCACTGTCCTCTTTTAACATATTGATAAGAAAGATCAATTTCTAAATCAGTATTTTTTTCATAATTTTTATTTAATTTATCTTCTGTGTTTTTGAAATAATTAGAAACAATTCTAAGTTTTAGATATTCAGGAATAGCTAATGATTTTACGCAATCTAGAATAGAATCACGAATAGCAGGTTTAATAATATTCAAACATTTTCTAGTAATCTCTAAAAAATATTTATCCTCTTCAAAAACGGTCGAAAATTCATTCATTATTATATTAACTAATGAAAGATATTCGATAATATTTTGAATTATAAAATTCCCATCTATCATCTGATTAAAATAAAAAGCATCTAGAGAAATAAGATATAGTAATGCATTGGAATTATGATATATTTTTGGTAGTTTTCTATTTTCACTTTCCTGTTTCACCCAGCTATTTATTAACTCTTTTTTATGATTTAAAGTCATTATTTGATATTGTTTTAATCGATCAATTATATAGTTAATTTCTTCATTTAATTTTTTATCGTAATTATATTCAAAACGATGAGATTGAATGATATCAGATACTTTATCAGGAAAATCATCTTGTAATAAAAGAAAATCTTCCTTTTGCATTAATTGAGATATATTATTAACTAAATATGAATACTCCTCTTTGTCTTTTATTTCTTGTATAATTTTTTGACTTGTATTATTAACTAACGCGCTTCTAATCAATAAGTAATCTAATATTTCTTGGGTCATATTTTTTTCTACCTCTTTTCTTTCTAAACAATACTTGATAGATATCCATATAGCGATCTACTAAAATAAATTTTATTTCTTTTTTTATATCTTCTGGGATTTCATCCAAATCTTTTTCATTGCTACTTGGAATAAAAATAGTACGAATTCCATTACGATGAGCACCAATTACTTTTTCTTTTAATCCTCCGATAGCCAATACTTTTCCTCTTAAAGTCATTTCTCCTGTCATCGCAATGTTAGTATGAATACTGGTATTTGTTAATAACGATATCAAGGTAGTCGTTAATGTAATTCCTGCACTTGGTCCATCTTTCGGAATTGCCCCTTCTGGTACATGAATGTGAATATCTTTTTCTTGAAAAATGGAATAATCAATTTCAAATTTTTCATAATTAGCTTTAATATAGTCAAATGCTAAATTGGCAGATTCTTTCATGACATCTCCTAAACTACCTGTCATAACAATATTACCTTTACCTGGAAACATTACAGCTTCTATTGGCAACGTATCTCCTCCATATGGAGTATAGGCTAGTCCATTTACTACTCCAACATGTTCAATAATATCAACATCTGTCCACTGATATTTTTTCTTTCCTAAATATTTTTCAATATTGTAATCGGTGATAGAATAGATTTCCTTTTTTTGATTTAGAAGTTTATCTTTTACTATTTTTCTTAATACTGTAGCAAAATTTCTAGTCAGTTCACGTACTCCTGCTTCTTTTGTATAACAACGAATGATCGTTAAAATTACTTCATCACTAAATTCTATTTCTTTTTCCTTTAATCCATGTTCTTTTATTTGTCTAGGAATTAAATAATCTTTCGCAATATCTAATTTTTCATATTCTGTATAAGAAGATAATTCAATAATTTCTAAACGATCTCTTAATTCTGTAGGAATTTGTTCATAATAATTGGCTGTTGTAATAAACATAACTTGACTTAAATCAAACTCTTCTTCAATGTAATGATCAGTAAATGCTTTATTCTGTTCTGGATCTAGAATTTCTAATAAACTACTAGCAGGATCTCCTTTGATATCTTTTGTCATCTTATCAATTTCATCAATAATAAATACTGGATTCGAGCTTCCTGCTTTTTTCATTCCTTGAATAATTAAACCTGGTGCTGCTCCAACATAAGTTCTCCTATGTCCAACAATTTCCGCTTCATCATTAATTCCACCAACTGATATCTTAGTCCATTTTCTATTTAAACTATCTGCAATACTTTTAGCAAGGGTTGTTTTTCCTACACCAGGTGGCCCTACTAAACAAATAATAGGACTTTTTAGACTATTTGTATTTTTTTTAACAGCTAAATATTCAACAATTCTTTCTTTTACTTGTTCTAATCCAAAATGGGAACAATCTAGGACTTGCTTTACTTTTTTTAAATCATTATTATCTTTAGTATAATGATTCCATGGTAAATCTAATAACCAATCAATATAATTTCGAATCATTCCTATTTCTGGTGCATTAGGAGTCATTGTCTCATAGCGATTTAGTTCTATTTTTAATCTTTCTTTTATCTTATTATTACACTTTAGTTTGGCAATTTTTTCTCTTAATTTAGAAATTTCTGTATCTTTATCATTGATATCGCCTAGTTCTTCTTTAATTACTCTAATTTTTTCTCGTAGAACATATTCTTTTTGACTTTTTTCAATTTCATAAGACAATTTTTCATCAATGATTTTTTCTAATTCTAATACTTCTATATCTTGATTAATATCAGATAAAATCATTTCTGCTCTCTTGGTTGCATCTATTTCTTCTACATATTCTATTTTTCGTAAATAGGAAATAGGTAAAATTGGGACTAAAAAATCCGTCAACTCATCTATAGATTCAAATTTCAATATTGTCTCTAAAATATCATTTTGGATATTTCCCATTTCTTGATATTTTTCCATTTTACTATATAGAGCTCTTAGATAGGCATTTTGTTCTTTCGTAGAAATAGTATTCTTCACTTCTTCTATTTCTGCTTCTAGCCAATAATCTTTTTGTTCATAATGTTTAATTTGTACTCTTTTTGTTCCAGAGATTGTTACTTTAGTTTTTCTATTTGGTAAATCAATATGTAATTTTATTATTCCTATTATTCCAACTGTCGGTAAATCATTTAAATTAATAGGATCATTTATATCAGCATTACTATTTATAATTAGAATATTACTATTGTAATAACTTTCTGATAGAGAAAATAATTGTTTTTCTATCATATTATCAAAAGTAACTCTAATTTCACTTAAAGGCAAAAGAACGGTATCTTTTAATATTAAGACGGGAAGATTCTTAATATCCATACTTTCACCTCCTTAAGACTGATTTTTATTATAACAGTTTGCAAAAAAAAAGCAACTATATATACAATTTTTTACATTGGATATTGTTGCCATTTTTATTTTATTTCTTCTCCTGTAATCACAATTTGTGCATAAAAATAATGTCCCATAATATTATTATCTGCTTTTGAATCAATCCAAAGAATAATGGATGAGGTAATTTCTTCTTTACTACCGATTGTATCGCTTGCAATAATATTATTTTCGGAATCTAAAGTTTTAGGGGTGGTATAAGTACCATCATTTTTCTTATAAGAGTATTTAATTTTACTTGTTGATAATTCCGGACATGAGGTTCCATCTTCTAAGACACAACTTTCCATTTTTTCTGGATCTTTTTCTATTTTAATGGAATAGGATATTTTTCTGCTTGATGTATTAGTCATCATAAATTGAAAAGGAATCTGAGAAAGTCCTTCACTATCTGTCATCGGATAGGCATTTTGTAAATTTAAAGCATCTGCTTCACTATCTAAAATTTTTATTTCAATTCCTTTAATACTAATAATATTTACAGTTTCTCCTTCTTTTGCATAACTAAAAAATCCAAAACTTCTTCCTACCAAAAATACAACGACTGCTATTAACATTATAATTGCTATTATTAAGAATATTAATCTTTTATTCTTCATATTCTATCACCTACTATCACCAGTATACCATTTTTGAAAAAAAAAAGAAACTACTTGTTAGCTTCTTTTAAAATTTCAATTACCTTTCTCATTTCTAAATCATATTGAATCATTTCTTTTGAGCCAATTGCTTTTAGTAATTCGTCTTCTTTCATAGAATATTTTTGAGATAATGATTTTATTTCTTCTTCTACTTCTTTATCTGTTACTTCTACTTTTTCTATTTTCATAATTTCTTCTAGCATTAAACGATAAAGAATATGTTCATAAGCTTCTTTTTCCATTTGGGCATGTAATTTTTGATGATCGCTTCCAGTAAATTGATAATACATTTCTAAGCTTAATCCCTGCATTTTTAACTGTTCTTCAAATTTATGAATCATATGATGAATTTCGTCATCTACCATTTCTTCAGGTATTTCTACTTCTACATTTTTACCAATTTCTTTCAATAATTCATCAATATATTTATTTTCAGCTTCCATCTCTTTGTTAGCTTTAATATTTGTCTTAATTTCTTCTTCTAATTTTTCTTTTGTATCGATTCCTTCCATACCTAAATCATCAAAGAAATCTTTATCTAATTCTCTTGTTTCTTTTGTTTTGATTTCGTTTACTTTTACTTTGAATGTTGCATCACATCCAGCTAAATCAGGTGAACCATAATCCTTTGGAAAAGTAACTTTAATTTCTTTTTCTTCATTTTGTTTCATTCCAATTAGTTGTTCTTCAAATCCTGGAATAAAAGTGTGAGAACCAATTTCTAGAGAATAATTTTCACCTTTTCCTCCTTCAAAGGCTTTTTCATCTTTAAATCCTTCAAAATCGATAATTGCTACATCACCATTCTCTACTGCTCCATTTTCTTTTACGACTAATTCTGTATATTGCTCTAATAAGTGAGAAAGTTCATGTTCTATTTCTTCCTTTGTTACTTTTACTTTATCTTTTTTGACTGTTAATCCTTTATATTTTTTTATTGTTACTTTTGGAGCGGTAATAATTGTAAATAAAAATTCTACACCAGATTCATCAATTGATTTAATATCTACACGTGGTTGAATAACAGGTATTATTTCTTTATTTTCTGCCATGACTTTTTCATAGGCATCTCCTACTAAAGCTTCAGCTGCATCTATGTATAAAGATTCTTTTCCATATTTTTTTTCAAAAACATTTCTTGGACATTTTCCTTTTCTAAAGCCATCTACTGTAACTGTTTTTACTTTTTTTTGAAATGCTTTATCTAAAGCACCTTCCCATTCATTTCCTGCAATTTTTATAGTTAATTCTTTTTTGTTTTCTTGTTTTTCTTTTTTTTCTTTTGCCATTCTAATTCCTCCAATATGTTTATTATTATATAATACTTTTTTAATTTGTACAATATTATAATTTCCAATAAAAAATAAATTAGTTTCCTAATCTATTTTATTTCTGTGATTTCTATTTGATAACTTCCATTTGGACTTTCTACTGTTACCACTTCTCCAGCTTTGTGATTCATTAAAGCCTTAGCAATTGGACTCTCATTAGAAATCTTACTAGCAAATGGATCTGCTTCTTGACTTCCAACAATCATATATTCATCAGATTCATCATCATCTATATAACGAATAGTAACTGTGCTTCCAAGACTAACTTTGTCTTTAGCAGCTTCCTCTATAATTGTATAATTTTCTAACATTTGTTCTATTTTTTTTATTCTACCTTCTAATACAGCTTGTTCATTTCTAGCTGCATCATAGTCTGCATTTTCAGATAAATCGCCAAGTGCACGAGCTTCTTTAATTGATTGAATATTCGCTGGCCTTTTTACATTGATTAAATCATCTAATTCTTCTTTTAATTCTTCTAACCCCTTTTGTGTTAGATAAACAGGCGTTTTACTGCTCATTATATCCACCTCCACTTATGAATACGTCTAAAATTTTAGCATAAAACATTTGAAATGTCAATCATTTTTTGTTAACACTTATTTATATTTTTTATAGAATTCATAAAATATTCATCAGTCATACCTGCAATATAATCAATCACAATTCTTTTTTTATCATTATTTTTTATATAACTAGAATCCATAGTATTTAAAAACATTTTATAAATATCACTATTTTTATTTTTAGTTTCTAAATCCTTTAAATATTTCTGGAATAATAAGTTCATTCCTTCACGATAGAAATCTAATTGTTCTTTCGTATTTGCTTTTGCATAAATGTTTTCATAATTAAATTTCTTTAATTCAAAAATAGCTTGATATACAGAATTGCTTAATTTAATATATGGTTTATCTAAACTATTTGCTACAATATCTAAAATAATTGTATTTACAATTTCTTTATTGCTTGTTCCTAATACTTTTTTAATATTTTTTGGGACTTCTTCTCTAGTTAGCATACCAATATTAATAGCATCTTCTATATCTCTACCAATATATCCGATAATATCACTGATGCGTACTACACAGCCTTCTAATGTCATTGGTCTTACTTTTTTTAATGTTTCCTGATCTGTATAACATTTTTCGTATTCTTCCAAAAATTCCTGTTTTGTTTTAGAAACTGGCTCATAGATATTAGATAACATTTCTCCATTATGGCACATGATACCATCTAAGGTTTGCACTGTTAGATTGTTTCCTAAGCCGTTTTTTTCTAACACTAAATAATTTCTAACGCTTTGGATATTATGATTAAACATAGTGTTTGTCTCTCTTAGGGAAATTTCGTTTAAAATAGCTTCTCCAGTATGTCCAATTGGGGTATGTCCTATATCGTGTCCTAATGCGATTGCTTCAATTAAATCTTCATTTAAATTTAGAGCTCTACCAATGGTACGAGCAATTTTACTAACTAACTGAACATGAACAATTCGTTTACTAACATGGTCATTTTCTTGAAAAGAAAAAACCTGAGTTTTGTCAATATATCTTGTATAAGATAAGGAATGGATAATACGATCAATATCATGATAAAAATTAGGTCTAATATCATCTTTTAATTCTTCCTTATGAATACGTATTCCTTCACTACTTTTGGTAGCGTATTTACTTAAATTTTTTTCTTTTAAAATAAAATTATTTTGAATTTGTTCTATAATTTCTGGTTTCATTCTTTTCACTCCAATTTCACTATCTATTAAAGCACAAAATAAAAAAAAGAGAAAGAAAAAAGAAAAGTATCTAATTATTAAGAATTCACTTTAGCATTGTCTCTTATTTTTTTTACTTCTTGATTTTCTAAATATTCATCATAAGGAAGCCTTCTATCAATAATACCATTTGGTAAAATTTCAATAATACGATTTGCTATAGTACTGACAAATTGATGGTCATGAGATGCAAATAAAAGTTCTGAATCATATTTTATTAAACCATTATTTAAAGCTGTAATACTTTCAAGATCTAAGTGTGCAGTTGGTTCATCCAAAATTAACATATTACTAGCTTCTAACATACATTTAGATAACATACATCTAGCTTTTTCTCCTCCTGATAAAACAGGTACTTTTTTAAAAACATCTTCTCCTGAAAATAACATTCTACCTAAAAAGCCTCTTAAGACAGTTTCATCATCAATATTATAATATTGTCCAATCCATTCCATAATGTTGATATCTTTTGTAAAATAACTAGAGTTATCTTGAGGAAAATAAGATTTCGTTATTGTTTTTCCCCAGATAATTTCCCCACTATCAAATTTTTCTTCTCCCATTAAAATTTTAAACAACATAGTTTTAGCAAGTTCATCATTTCCTACAAAAGCTATTTTATCTCCTTTTAATACTGTAAAGGATATCTTATTTAAAATTCTTTTTCCATCAATTGTTTTACATAAATTTTTAACTGTTAAAATTTCTTTTCCTGATGGTTTTTCTGGTTTAAAGTCAATATAAGGATATTTTCTAGAAGAAGGAATAATTTCATCTAATTCAATTTTTTCTAACATTTTTTTACGAGAAGTTGCTTGTTTACTTTTAGAAGCATTGGCTGAAAATCTCGCAATAAAATCTTGTAATTCTTTGATTTTTTCTTCTTTCTTTTTATTAGCTTCTTTCATTTGTTTTAAAGCAAGCTGACTTGATTCATACCAAAAATCATAATTTCCAATATAAAGTTTTATTTTATTATAATCAATATCCGCAATATGAGTACAAACTTTATTTAAGAAATGACGATCATGGCTGACCACAATCACTGTATTAGGATAATTAATTAAAAATTCTTCTAACCAATTAATTGCTTCTAAATCTAAGTTATTGGTAGGTTCATCTAAAAGTAAGATATCAGGATTTCCAAACAAGGCTTGAGCAAGTAATACTTTTACTTTTTGTTTAGCAGGAATTTCACTCATGAAACAGTAGTGTTGTAAAACATCAATTCCCAAATTAGATAATAACTCGCCTGCTTCACTTTCTGCTTCCCAACCATTTAATTCCATGAATTCACCTTCTAGTTCCGCAAGACGCATACCATCTGCATCTGTAAAATCGGTATGAGAATATAGTTCTTCTTTTTCTTTCATAATACTATATAGCTTCGTATTTCCCATAATAACGGTATCTATCACGGTATGGTCTTCATAAGCATAGTGATCTTGTTTTAAGGTTGAAATTCTCTCATCTTTAGAAATAATGATTTCTCCACTGGTTGTTTCAATTTCTCCACTCAATAATTTTAAAAAAGTACTTTTACCTGCCCCATTCGCACCGATTAAACCATAACAGTTTCCAGGAGTAAATTTAATGTTGACATCTTCAAATAATGTTCTTTTTCCAAAACGAAGTGTTACATTTTTTGTTTGAATCATAGTATCCCTCCAAAACTATTTTTCATTCTACTATATTTTTTAGTTTTAAGCAAGAAAAAAGGATGAATTATCACCCTTAATTATCGTATTTTTTAAAAACAATATTTATTATTTTACCTTTTTCTTTATCTGAACATGGATTTCTATTTCATCATCTTTATTTTCACGTCTATCATATATTTCAATACCATCCATGATAATTTGTCCTTCATCACCAATTTCTATGTCTTCCCAATGATCAGTTTCAATACGGAAAGTATTTGTTGTTATACTTTTTTTCTGTAATTCATTTGGGTTTTTCTGACTATCTAATCCATTCATTTCTACTCCATCGCTAATCAATTCATTAGCAATCTCAAAATCAGTAATATTATTATAATAAAGCTGTGCTTTTTCTAGCTTTCTTAAATTAGATAGCGCAGAAATATCTGATACATTATTATTAATTAAACGAACAGTACGAAGGTTTTTCAAATTTGATATACTACTAATATCTGTAATTTGATTACTGCTTAATGAAAGAGATCTTAAACTTTCTTGAAAGTTAGGATTTTTTAAAAATGAAACATCTTCTAATTGCATATTACATAATGTTAGAGATTCTAGTTTAGTTGATGTAAGATTTGATAACACATTTTGAAATAACTCTTTCGTTTCTTGAGAATACTCAGATAAATCACAGTCTTCCATTGTTAACTGTTCTAATTCACAACAAGCACTCGAATTTAATCCATTTAAAATCGTAATAAATTCTTCTTCCTCTAGTTTTCTAGAAACAGAAATCTTCCTAACAGATAAATCATAAGAATCCCAATTCATATCAACGCCAGGTAAATCTAACATTTCCTTTATAAATTTAGCATTTTCTGGATACTTTTCCGCTCTTATTTCTTGTAATTCCTGTTCTAATTCAAAAATTTCATTTATTACTTCTTCTTCCGTTCTAACTTTATCTTCTCCACAACCTGTTAATGATAAAGATGCTGCTAGTATTAATGCACTACATGTATATTTGATATTCTTGATTTTCATATAAATTCCTTCTTTCCATAATTTCTATATTGTAATAAAATTTAGTAAAATGTCAATGTTTTTAATATTTTAATATGTATAGAAAGAGACTCTTTATTCAGAGTCTCTCCAAGATTCATAAAACTCTTTTACTTTGCTACTACCACTAGATGCTAACTCTTTAATGAGCTCCCAAGTAATATGAAAACTATTTTTCATATTATTAAAATCTTCTTTTGCTTGATTACAAGTATCTGTACCTACCTTTTCACATAAGGTAGCAGTAAATTCTAAGTATTTAACTGCTAATTTTCCTTTTATATTGGTATATTTATCTTTAATTACTTCTTTATAATCAGGAAAATATTGATCAATTTTGTTATCAATAGATAATGCTAATTTTATTACTTTTAATTTTGCTGATGTTGTTAGTTCTTGAAAAGTATAACCTTTTACTTCTTTTCCATAAAAAATGAAATCAACTATTGTTGTAAAAGTATCTTTCGCTTTTTCTCTAAATGTTCTATCATCTTGATTTGTGGTTAATGCTATCATATTATCCTGTTCTTCAAAATAATTAATTAGGCTTTCTTCACTTTTAGCAATTGATTCTTCTGTTGGTTTAGTTTCTGGTACTTGTTCTATATTTTTATTATCCTCTGTACTACTTTGATTTGTTTCTTTATTTGTATTATTTTGTTCTTCTAGTGTATTACTTTCACTATTAATACTATTTGATTCTATTTGATTGTTACTTGTTGATGAATTATTTTCTTTGTTAGAATTATTTTGATTGTTTTCTATCATATGTTGGTTTGTATTTTGTTTTTGATTTGTCTTAGTTAATTCAAAATGATTAGTGTTTACTAATAAAGCAATAGCTATAATGAATAAGATACAAGATAAACTTACTAGCAAAGCAGGAATCCACTTGTTTTTCATACTACCACCCTTTTCATAATGGCCTTATTATATCACATTTTAGGAAAAATAACAAGCTAAATTAATGGAAGCTTATCGTGATTTATTTATGAAATATTGTAAATTAATGTTTATATAACGATTTTACTCCATCTGCTCCACAACGCATTTCGCTAATAAGATTTCCCTCTTCATTTAGTGAAAATTGATTTACTAAGTTATAACCGGCTACATCAAAACCTATGCTTTTATATAATTCATAATCTTCCATATTATCAACTTCTGTTACTATTTCATCTTTTACCATGATGATACCACAAATATATCTTGCTTCTGATTGTCCATATAGAGAACTATTTGCATTCTGTTTATTTATTACAGAATAAATGTCACTATAAATAGGAACAGCATCATCTACTAAATTGACAGCATCTCCAATACTTAATATATTGACATATTGTGGTTCTTCCAAAGAAGAAATATCTAATTTTTGTTTTACAGCTAAAAGATTTTCACGCATTTCCAAAAACTCTGTATCATTTTTTCCTAATTCAGTTAATATTCTATCCATCTGTTGATTG
>CANRKU010000021.1 GCA_947631295.1 uncultured Bacilli bacterium | reverse complement strand
AAGATTTTTTCAATTCAATTTGTGCCTTTCAGAGGACTGAAAGGACGATAGAAAGGAATGTTAGTTAAATATGAAAAAAGAAAATGGTTACATTGACTTAGATGATTTTTTAATAAATAAAGGGGCTTCTTCTTTAGATGTTAGCGATTTAGATTATGAAGAGAAGATTAAAGTAGAGTATTGGTTAGGAGATAATCGCTTAGCATTTTGGATCCAAGATGACCATAAAAAATTTCTTTTTAAGACGGTATCTAATCCTATTCAAGCTTATTTAGAATTAGTATGCGAACAAATTGCGAAACAATTAGAATTACCTTGCGCACATTATGAAATAGCCATTTTTCAAAATAATTTAGGAGTAATAAGTGAAAATTTTAAAAAAGAAAATGCTATTTATCAATCTGGAACAACTCTTTTAACAGAATACTACCACTTAATAGATGATGGAAAGCAAGTATTACCTTATAATAACCTAACAGATATTGAAACGATGCTTTATCACAAACTAGAGGGTACTCCGAATCAAGAGCTTTTATTTCAAAAATTGAAAGAGCAGCTGTTGTCCATCTTTATTTATGACATGATTACTAATCAAGCAGACAGAAAATCAAATAATTGGGGTATTGAAATTTTGAATAATGACATAAATCTACAGATTTTATTTGATAATCAAGAATCTTTTGGATTAACTACTTTAGATGATAACTATTCATTATTTGTAAGTAGAGACAACTACTATCAAACGAATACAAAAGAAGAAATAGTCCAAGATTTTTTATCGTTAGATTCTAATTATTATCCAAGATTATTAATAGAATGGTTTAATAAAGTAAATATTGATAAGGTTTTTCAAGATATTTTAAAAGAAAAAGAATTAATAATTCCTACAGATATTCAAAATATAATAAAAGACTCTTTTTATCAAAATAAAGAAATGATTGATACTGTTATAAAAAATTATCAAAATGTGAAGGAAGAAGATGAACACTATGAAAGAAAGAATAGATGAATTAGTAGAAATATTGAATGAAGCCAATTATAATTATCATGTTTTAGATAAACCAACTATTACGGATCAAGAATTTGATAAATTATTAAGAGAATTGTTTATATTAGAGGAAAAATATCCAGAACTAGTAAGAAGTGATTCTCCTACTCATCGCATTGGAGGAATCATTTTAGATGAATTTCAGAAAGTAACGCACTCAATTCCTATGATGTCATTAGGAAATGTTTTTAACGAAGAAGAAATTAGAACTTTTGATAATCGAATTCGAAAAGAGGGTATTTATCCAGAATATGTATGTGAATTAAAGATAGATGGTTTAAGTGTTTCTCTTCACTATGAAAAAGGAAAATTAATAACTGCTGCTACTCGTGGAGATGGAACAGTTGGAGAAGATATTACGAATAATGTAAAAACTATTAAAACAGTTCCCCTTGTTTTAAAAGAGAAAGTGGATATTGAAGTCCGTGGCGAAATTTACATGAGTAAGGAAACTTTAAGAAAACTAAATGCGGAAAGAAAAGAAAAAGGTCAAACTCTTTTACAAAATTGTCGAAATGCAGCAGCAGGTTCGATTCGTCAATTAGATTCTAAAATCGCAGCATCACGTAAGCTAGATTGTTGGATTTATCATTTGCCAAACCCTGAAGATTATGGCATAAAAACCCATTGGGAAGCTTTAGAATACATGAAAAAATTAGGATTTAAGGTAAATCCAAATAATTTACTAGTAACAGATGTAAATGGTATTTTGGACTATATTTCCTATAAAGGAAAAGAAAGAGATAGTCTACCCTACGATATTGATGGAGTTGTCATTAAGGTAAATAATATTGAACAGCAAAAACAATTAGGGTATACAGCTCATCATCCAAAATGGGCAACGGCTTATAAATTTCCCGCAGAAGAAGTATTAACAAAATTAAAAGATATTATTTTTACAGTTGGAAGAACTGGTCAAATTACGCCTAATGCAGTATTAGAACCAGTAATTGTTGCTGGAAGTACGATTTCACGTGCTACTTTACATAATGAAGACTATGTAAAATCTAAAGATTTAAAGATTGGTGATATTGTATCAATTCATAAAGCAGGAGATGTAATTCCTGAGGTAGGTGAAGTAAAAAAAGAACGACGTACTGGTAAGGAAAAAGATTTCGAAATGATTACAACTTGTCCGATGTGTGGAAATTTTATTTATAAAAAAGAAGGACAAGTAGATTACTTTTGCTTAAATCCCCATTGTCCAGCTAGAAATATAGAAGGATTATGTCATTTTGTATCGAGAAAAGCTATGAATATTGATGGTTTAGGCGATCGTATCATAGAAGATTTTTATAACATGAAATATATTCAAGAAATTCCGGATATTTATCGATTAGACCATTATCGTGATGAATTAACAGAACTAGAAGGATATGGAAACAAATCTATTGATAATCTATTAAAAGCAATTGAAAATAGTAAGAACAATTCACTAGAAAGACTACTTTTTGGTTTAGGTATTCCTAACGTTGGTGAAAAAACCTCTAAAGTATTAGCGATGCATTATGAGACATTAGACCATTTAATGGAGGCTAGTTTTGATGAATTAAATAGTATTTCAGATATTGGAGAAATCATTGCTCAAAGTATTATTGACTTTTTTAACAATGATAAAAATCAAAGAATAATCTCTGCATTAAAAGAGCTAAATCTTAATATGAAATATACAGGTCCAAAAGTAGAAATGAATGACAATTTTTATAATAAAACTTTTGTAATTACAGGAACACTAACAAAATATACGAGAGATGAAATAGAAGAAAAAATAGAACTTTTAGGAGGAAAAACATCTTCCTCCGTAAGTAGTAAAACAACAGCTGTAATTGTGGGTGAGAATCCTGGATCTAAATACGATAAAGCAATAAAGTTAAATATTCCAATATGGAGTGAAGAAGAGTTGGAGGAAAAATTTTAATGAAAGAACAAGGATTAATTATTTTTCAAGATGGTACTATGTTAACATATGGAGAGCACTATTGTAGTGATGATCCAAATTATCCACAAAAACCAGGACATGAAGAAAACTTTATCAAGCAAATTATACCTAGTTTTCCATTTAAACTTGCTGGTTTAGAATATGATATGAATGAAAATGTATATGTGAATGCCATTCGTTTATCTTTGGATGGCTTAGTACTTATTTTTAATAATCAATTAACTACAACTAGTCCAACGGAAATTTTAGCTTATGTACCAATTTATCCAACAGAAGAACAAATAAAAAGTGTAGAGGAATATGAAAAGTTAAAAAATATAGAAATTCAAAAAGTCTATGAATTTCAATCTTTAGACTATGAAGATTATAATGAATATAATGATTTAAAAGATTATAGTAACAGTAAAAGAAGAAATAAAAAATAAAAATATGAAATATGATATTATTAGAACATTTACTACCATAATTCGCTTCATAATGAACTTCCGATAAAAAAATCAAGAAAAAATAGGGAAAAAGGCAGAAAAATATGGACAAATTGAAAAAAAAGTGTATAATATATAAACACGAAACGAGGGAGTTTAAAATGACAGTAAATGATTTAATTTTAATTCATAATTATTGCTTAGAACATCATATTAGCCTAAATTATGATAATCTTTCCCAATATGCACAAAAAGATATTAATATGATTATCGAGAGAATACAGGAAAATAATCAGAATATTGAAGTATTATTAACTTTTTTGACATTTGAGTTACAAAACCCTAACTGGAAACAAGACTTTTCTCATCTAAAGGTAAAAGTAGATTTTGACATTAGAACATATATCATAACGAAAATATTAGATGCTAATTCTATTGAACAAGCAACTAGAATATACCATTACTTTAATGATAATTCTTTTTTAGAATTAGCTTCCACTGTAGGAGAATGGAAAACTTATGTTGACAATATTACTGCAGATATGACAGATTTTACTGTTTCTAATGTATTAACTGTGCTTACAAATGAAAATAGTAATAAGTGGGCACTAATTACACAAGTAATGAAATATTCTCAAAATAAAAATTTAGATAGTAAAGAAATGAGTAAATATATTGAATCAAGCATATTAGAAAAATACTTAGAACAAGTAATTAGCCTATTAAATCATGGTTATCCTATTACTGATATCAATTCCTTTTTTATGAAATGGGAAAATGATTTAAATACCTCTAATGAGACAAATATTTCTCAAAAAGAAATAGATTCCCATTATGAATACACTTTTCATTATTTGGAAAATAATTTTAGCACATTAGAAGAAAAGCCAGATTTACTTAAAATTTTAAATTCTACTTGTCATACTGAATATGGAAAAGTTGTTTCTTTTCTACAAAAAATTGAAACACAAAAAGATAAAGAACTTTTTGGTAAAGTACTAAAATATAAAAACGTAGCTTGTCCTGCTGTTAAAATATATTATATGGAAATCCTATTGGCTCCAGTTGATATGTTTAAAAACTACAGAAATTCTTTATTACAATTATTGGATGAAGGAGTAGTTATCCGTTATATGAATAATGAAAATACAATCCAAAAAATTTTACATCTTTTAAAATTATCTAGTCAATATGATGAAGATATTCAAGATATTACTGATTTTATTTCCCAAGTTCCATTTTCTATTATCAATAATAAGATATCTATTGAGAAGGATAATTGCAGTACAAGAAAAATTATTTATACGGAATTTCCAAAGTGTTTAAAACAAAAAATAACTACAGAGGAAGAAATACTATACTATGGTGATTGGATAGAAAAATTATGTGTATTACCAAGTGACATTTGCCAAAAAATATTAATGATTTTAAAACTTTCTATCGTAAAAAAATTATCACTATCGAAACAAGTAAAATTAAAACAATTATTATTATCAAAAGAAAATTTTGGTAGTTTAGATTATGTTTATAATCGTTATTTAGAAAAAGAAAGAGAATTAAATATCTCTAATGAAAATCCAGAAAATAATTTAGTGCATCTTCAAACGGTAATTGAATCTTTACAAAATGGCGTAGATATTCGCGAGGTATTAAAAGGATTTAAAGGTGATGATGAAATCACACAAAAAACTTTAATTCGCTCATTTGAACATAAAAATAATGAAAATAATTAAATTCGTGCTATAATTATACATAGTTATTTGATATAATACTATGTATAATTTTTTTTATGGATAAACAGTCCAAAAAGCAAGGATAATTATATTTTTAGAAATATAATTATACAGAAAATATATAGAAAGGAAGAAATCAATCTATAAAAATTTAACTCAATTCTTATCAGATTGATTATACAAGAAAATATGGAAAAACTAACCAAAGAGGAAGTATTGCATGTCGCACATCTTGCTAAAATTAAAGTAGAAGATTGTGAGATTGAAAAATATCAAGTGGAGTTAAAACAACTTTTAGACGATGTAGATAAAATAAAAGAAATAGAAGTAGAAAATGAAGAACTATTGGTAACTCCAGTAGAACATGAAACTATTTTAAGAAATGATTTTAATACTCGAAAAGTAGAATTTAATGAATTAAAAAAGAACGTACCAGTAACAAATGGTAATTTTGTAGAGGTTCCGGTGATGGTAAATGAATAATTATTTAGATTTAAGTATCAAAGAAATACATGAATTATTAGTAAAAAAAGAAATTACACCCTTAGATTTAGTAGAAGAATGTTATACTAGAATTGAAAAAAATAGCGACTTAAATTGCTTTATCACGTTAAATAAAAGTGAAGCTTTAGAATATGCGAAAAAATTAAGTGAAGAACCTGTAGAAGAAGAAAATCTATTATGGGGGATTCCAATTGCTATCAAAGATAATATTTCTACTAAAAATATTAGAACTACCTGTGCTTCTAAAATGTTAGAAAACTATGTTCCTATTTTTGATGCTACTGTAATAGAAAAGATAAAAGCAAAAAAGATGATTATTATTGGAAAAACCAATATGGATGAATTTGCTATGGGATCAACTAGTCGTACTAGTTACTTTGGAGCCCCTAAAAATCCTATTGATAAAACAAAAATTACAGGAGGATCATCCGGTGGATCAGCTGCATGTGTTGCAGGTACTTTAGTACCTCTAGCATTAGGAACCGATACAGGTGGATCTATCAGACAACCAGCAAGCTATACTGGAATCGTCGGTATGAAACCTACTTATGGAAGAATTTCTCGTTATGGATTAATTGCTTTTGCATCAAGCTTAGATCAAATTGGTCCAATGACCAGAAATGTATATGAGAATGCATTACTATTAAATGAATTAGTAGGAAAAGATCCGAAAGATTTAACCAGTAGAAAATGTGAAATAGAAGATTTTACAAGACTAATTGGTCAAGATATTAAAGGTATGAAGATAGCTATTCCTAACTATTTTGTTAGTAATATTGTATCCGATGAAATTATTAAAAAACTAAACCATGTTGTTGAAATATTAAAAAATAATGGTGCAGAAATAGAATATATTGATATGAAATATTTGGATCAAGCAGTTACTTTATACCAAATCATTGCAATGGGAGAAGCAAGTAGCAATTTAGCTAGATTTGATGGAGTTAAATTTGGATATCGTAGTCAAGACTCTCATTCGGTGGAAGATATGTATGCGAATACTAGAAGTACAGGATTTGGTAACGAGGTAAAACGTAGAATTATGGTAGGTAGTTATTTGTTAAGTGGAGAAAATGCAAAAATCTATTATGATAAAGCATTAATGATTCGTAATGCGATGAAAGAAGAATTTGATAAAGTATTTCAAAACTATGATTTTATTTTTGGACCCACTACAACAACAGTAGCTTATAGTTTAGATGAAAATTTAGATGATCCTAGAAAATCTTTTATGGATGATGTATTAGTTATTCCTGTCAATATGGCAGGTCTTCCTGGATTAAATATTTCAATGGGAGAAAATGAAAATCATATGCCAATAGGACTTCATATTATTGGAAATTATTTAGAAGAAGCTAAGATGTATCAGATAGCATCTTTTTTGGAAGAGAAATTAAAATAGGAGGAATATCATGAGTGAATATAAAACAGCTATTGGAATAGAAGTTCATTGTGAACTAAAAACCAATTCTAAAATGTTTGTAGATTCTATTAATAATTATGGTGGAATGGCTAATGTTAATATTAATGAAATTGACTTTGCTTTACCTGGTACACTTCCTAGTGTTAATGAATATGGAATTATGCTTGGATTAAAAGCAGCTCTTGCTTTAAATTGTACAATTAATAAAAAAGTTATTTTTGATAGAAAAAATTATTTCTATCCAGATTTACCAAAAGGATATCAAATTACGCAAGCAAGAAATCCTATTGGAGTAAATGGATATATTGAAATAGAAATAGATGGTGAAAAAAGAAAAATAGGAATTCATGATATTCATATTGAAGAAGATACTTGTAAAAGTACTCATGCTGAAACAAAATCTTACTTAGATTTTAACCGTAATGGGGTACCGCTAATTGAAATTGTATCAGAACCAGATATGAAAAATGAAAAGGAAGCAATGGCATATTTAGAAAAATTAAAAGAAATACTCTTATACACAAATGTATCAGACTGCAAAATGGAAGAAGGTAGTATGCGATGCGATGTGAATGTATCAGTATCAAAAACAGAAGAATTAGGGGTTCGAACGGAAACGAAAAATATTGGTTCCATTAGCAGTGTAGGGCGTGCAATAGTAGCTGAAAGAAATAGACAGATTCAAGAAATAGAACAAGGTAATACCATAGTAGAAGAAACACGTCGCTTTGATGAAAAACAAAATCGTACGATTTTAATGCGTATCAAAGAAACAGGAAATGATTATCGTTATTTTCCAGAACCTGATATTCCACCTTATATCTTAGAAGATAAATTGATAAATCAAGTAAAAGAAAGCATGGAAATTTTACCTGATCGAAGAAGGGAAATATATCGTAATGCTGGAATTCAACCCATTAATATAGAAAAAATAATTGCCAATCAAGAAATTAGTAATTATTTATTAGACTTTTCTGGTAACTTAGTAATTGCTAGCAATCTACTATTAGGTGAAATTTCTGCTTATTTAAATAAAACAGGAAAAAAATTAGCAGAAACAACCCTTTCCAAAGAAAAATTTACTCATCTAGTAGAAAAATTAGATAAAAAAGAAATAAACAATCAAATATTTAAAGAAATTGTGGAAACAATAATGGAAACTGAAGAAGATTTAGATAAAATAGTGGATGCAAAAAAACAAGATGAAATAGGAGAACAAGAATTGAATAAAATAATAGAAACTATTGTATTATCAAATCAGGAAAGTATAGAAGATTACAAACAAGGAAAAGATCGTGCAGTTAAATATTTAATGGGACAAATTATGAAAGAGACAAAAGGAAAAGCCAATCCAGTTATTGCTAACAAATTATTAATGCAAAAATTGAATGAACAATAGTTTGATTGACTTATTTTCAAACTATTGTATAATGTAAACTAAGAAGGAGTTTGAAACAATGAAATGGATAAAGAAGAATAAATTTACAGTAATTGCTATTATTCTATTTGTAATTGCTGCAGTTTTAGGATTTCAACTTAAAGAAATTTTCTTTCCAGATCAAAGAAGTGCTATCTACGGTGATCGATTAGATGGAAAAGTAACTGTTGAAAAAGCTACTTATGATGCCTTAAAATCTAAACTTAGTGAAAATGAGAAAGTAGTATCAGTAAACCTTCGCGAAAATGGAAGACGTATTGATATTGTGATTACAGTAGTAGATGATCTTAGTAAAGAAGATGCCAAAGCACTAACAAATAATTTAACAGAGCCATTTACAGAAAGTCAAATTGGTTACTATGATTTTCAAGTTTATATCAAGAAGGAATTAGCTTCTGAAAATGATTTTCCAATTATTGGCTATAAACAACATAATAGTGCTAACATTGTATGGAGTAAGGATAGAGAGAAAACAGAAGAGGAAGGATAATAGTGAAAAAAAAGGTAATTATTATAATCCCTATTATTATTGCCTTAGCAGTATTTATAGGAGTATATATATATTTTAATCATGAAGATGCAAAAACTAGTCTAACAGTATTAGAAAAAAAATGGATTGAAGAAAATTTAGAACAGAAATATGATTTTGAAATTGTAAATGATTTTCCAATTTATTCTATGGATGGTACAGGAGTAATTTTTAATTTTATTGATAATTTTGAAATCGATACCAACTTAGAATTTAATAAAATTTCTTACTTAAAAAATGTAAATCCTACTACTTCCGGACTTAGAATTCGAATTTTAAATAATGATGCCACGCTAACTGATAAAGATTTATTAATAGCTGAAGATGGATATGTACTAATCAGTAAAGAAGATATAAGATACAATAAAGTTTCCAATATTAATAATAAAGTAATAGGAGCTTTTACTTCTGATATGGGCGAGGTAAGCTATTTTCTAAAAACAGCAGCAGGCCTAACTTATCAATCTTATGAAAGTATAGATACTATGTTAGCTGATTTAGAAGCTGGAACAATTTCTATGATTGTAGTACCACAAATTATGTATTTAGATCAAATCCTAGCAAATGATCATTATTATATTAATTATTACTTTACAGAAATGTCCAAAAAAATAGTATTAACTTTAAGCGAAGAAAATCAAGAATTAAATAATATTGTTAAGAAATATTATGAAAAATGGAAAAAAGAAAACTATATATCTGTATATAATGAAGAATATTTGAAATATTATGTTGCTGCTAAAAAAATAAATGATAAAACAAAAGCAGATATGCTTTCTAAAAATTACGTATATGGATATATTGATAATGCACCTTATGAAGTAACAATTGATAAAGAAGCTTCTGGTATTGCTGCTGAATATGTTGCAAGATTAAAAAGATTGACAGGAATTGATATTACTTACCAAAAATATAAAACCATGGAACAACTACAACAAGCTATCAATAATAAAGAAGTAGATATTTATTTTAATTCTTTTGATATGGTAGCAGTGGACTACAAAGCAACTACCTCTCCATTTGTAGAAGAATATGTAGTATTACGTAATAACAAAAATGTAGAAAATGTAACTACCTTCGAAGAATTAAAAGGAAAAAATATCAACATGTTAACCAATACAGCATTGTCAAAATTTATAAAAGCAAATTCAAAAGCTAATATTATTGAAAAAAATAAATTAGAAGAACTAACAGAGAATGATAATTTAATTATTGTAGATAAAGAAGTATACTTATACTATCGCAATACCAAATTTAGTAAATATGAACCGATTTATAGTGATTCAATAAGCAATGATTACAATTTTGGAGTACTAAATACTAATGAGGAATTATACAACTTGTTTAACTATATCATAACAACTAATTCTTATTATAATTACCGTATCAATGGAATAAACTCATTAACATTATCTTTAGTAGATAGAACCACTTTTGAACAATTATATCTAATTGTATTAGGAATTGTCTTATTACCTTTGTTAATATTACTAGCTCTTTATTTGATTTTAAGAAATCGTAAAAAACAAAAGATAGTCAAAAAAGAAGATCGCCGTAAATATACTGATATTCTAACTTCTCTAAAAAATAGAAATTATTTAAATCTAAATATGCCAATATGGGAAGATAGTAAAGTTTATCCACAAACAGTAGTAATTATCGATTTAAATAATATTAAGTATGTAAATGATAACTATGGTCATGAAGCAGGTGATAATCTAATTGTGGCAACAGCTTCTACTTTAGTTAATACCCAATTAGAAAATAGTGAAATTATTCGTACTGATGGTAATGAATTTTTAGTCTACTTAGTAGGATATACTGAGAAACAAATTGAGACTTATTGTAAAAAACTAAATAAAGAATTAAAAGAATTACCATATGGATTTGGAGCAGCTATCGGTTACAGTATGATTATGGATGACATTAAGACAATTGATGATGCAATCAATGAAGCTACTTTAGAGATGAAAACAAAAAAAGAAGAACTAAAATAGAGTTAGGTGATATTTATGGAAACAGTTAAAGAAAAACTCAATAAATTCACAAAAAAAGTATTAAAAATGATTAAAAAGCCAGAAATGAGGATTTTACCAGGACAACTGGCTTTTTTCTTATTGCTTTCCATTATTCCACTATTTGCAATTGTAGCAACCGTAGCAGGAGAATTTTCTTTATCCATCTCTGAATTTATTAATACGATGAATGAGAGTCTACCTGAAGAAGTATCTGAATTCATTTTAGAAATCATTGATGGAGAAAATCTAAACATTAATATCGTTATTTTTTATATTTCTGGATTTCTTTTAGCATCCAATGGGCCACATTCCATGATTATTGGATCCAATTTATTATATAAAGTAAAAGATAAAGATTTATTAACAAGAAGATTAAAAGCTATTTTAATGACAATTATTCTGGTATTATTATTTATTTTCTTATTAGCCGTTCCTGCCTTTGGTGATAAAATTGTTGCTTTGATTACCAGTATCGTGCCAACCATGCAAATCGCAAAAGCAATTCAACTAGGATATCATATTTTAAAATATCCAACATCTTTATTGATTATCTATTTTTTGATTAAATTACTATATACAATGGCACCAGATACAACGATAAAAAGTAAAGACACCACAACAGGAGCCATTTTCACAACAATTGGTTGGATTTTGTCTACTGAGATTTTTTCTTTCTATATCAATTACTTTGCTAAATATAATTTACTATATGGAAGTGTTGCCAATTTGTTGGTAGTATTTTTATGGATTTATCTATTATCCTATATTTTTGTTTTAGGAATGGCTTTAAATGCTAGCAGCCAAGAAGAAATTGAAAAAATAAAAGAGTAGTGCTATAATGATAAATAGAAAGGGTTGTCATAATGAAAAATAAGATACAAAAAGAATGGAAAAATTTTAAAAATAAAGTAACAAAAATATATAAAGATTTTAGAAAAAATCCAAAAAAGAGTTGTCTAACTTTCTCAAATACAGTAGTAGAAACTATAAGCAATAATACATTATTTTTTGTATTTGTAATTACAAATGTATTTATTGGAATCTTATTAAGATATTTCACAATTCACACAATGGAGAATTTGTTGTTACTTAAACCGATATTAGCCGATATAGCTATAGTATTATTTTTAGGTGGTTTTAATTTCTTTTTAAAGGAAAAAAATCGTTTTTTATACTTATTAATTATAAGTATCATTTTAACAGTAATATGCGTCATTAACTCCATTTATTATACTTTCTATACTTCTTTTGTATCCGTTTCCTTAATCGCAACGAGTAGATATGCAGTTCAAGTAGGAGATGCTATTGTTGAAAACGTTATGAAACCACAAGATTTTGTGTATATACTATCACCTATTTTATTAATTATTACTGAAATTCGTTTAAAAAGGAAACAAAAGAAAACAAAGATTGATAAAGAAAAAAGAGATACCAAGAAAATGATTACTACTTTTGTTGGAGCAGGTATTGTTTTATTAATATTTTTGATGTCTTTAACACCATTAGAGATTGGTCGTTATACAAAACAGTGGAATCGTGAATATATTGTTATGCGTTTTGGTGTATATGCTTATCAATTAAATGATATTGTTAAAAGTATTGAACCTAAGTTAACAAGTTTATTTGGCTATGATAAAGCCTTAAAGACATTTAATGATTATTATCAAGATAGACCAGATGAACAAACATGGATAAATGAATATACAGGTATTTTTGAAGGTAAAAATATTTTGGTAATTCATTACGAAAGTATGCAAAATTTAAATATTGGGTTAGAATTCAATGGTGTAGAAGTAACACCAACATTAAATAAATTAGTAAAAGATTCTATTTATTTTGATAATTTCTATTCCCAGGTAAGTGTAGGTACCTCTAGCGATACAGAATTTACATTTAATACATCATTAATGCCTACAAATAATGGTACTGCTTTTGTTAGTTACTTTAATCGTGAATACGTATCAACACCTTGGTTATTAAGAGATAAAGGATATTATACATTTAGTATGCATGCTAATAATGGTTCTTTTTGGAATCGCGATACAATGCATGAATCATTAGGATATCAAAGATTCTTTAGTAAACGTGATTATGATATTGATGAAGTAATTGGTTTAGGATTATCTGATAAGTCATTCTATAGACAATCTATTGAAAAACTAAAAGAAATTAATGAAAAAAATCAACCTTATTATGGTACTTTAATTACTTTAACTAACCATACTCCATTTGATGATGTAGACAAATATGGAGAATTTGATGTTAGTTTGAAAGTGAATGAATATAATGAAGAAACAGATGAAATGGAAGAGGTAGTATATCCTTATTTGGAAGGAACAAAATTAGGTAATTACTTTAAATCTGTTCATTATGCAGATCAAGCTTTAGGAGAATTTATTGATGCTTTAGAACAAGAAGGAATCCTAGATAATACAGTATTAATTATATATGGTGATCATGATGCTAGACTTCCGAAAGCTGACTATAGAAAGATGTATAATTATGATCCTGAAACCGATAGTGCTAGTGCTTGTGAAGATGGGGATGATACTTGCGTTAAAATTGATGCTAATACCTATGAATTATTAAGAAAAGTACCGTTATTAATTTATAGTAAAGAAACAAAAGAAAAATTGCATCAAACAGTAAGCAATGTTATGGGTATGTATGATGTAATGCCAACGTTAGGAAATATGTTTGGCTTTTACAACAAATATCAATTAGGACATGATATCTTTAATATTACTGATGACAATATTGTAGTTTTCCCAAACGGAAACTGGGTAACCAATAAGTTATATTATAATTCTCAAAACAATTCGATGTTACCACTAAAAGAAACTGAAATTTCAACAGATTATATCGATGAATGTAATCGCTATGCTGAAGAATTATTAAATGCTTCAAATTCCACTATAGTATTTGATTTAATTAAAAAAACTAGAGAAACAAAAGAGGCTGAATCTGATTATATTGAAGAAAAAGCTCTGATTGAAGAATAGGTGATTCTATGAAAAAAACTAAAAAGGCAAAATATAAAAGACGAAGAGTTCTAGCAGTAATTCTAGTAATAGGAGTGTTGTTAGGACTCTTCTATTTCACAACTAAAAATAAACTACAGGTAGTGACGGTATTAGAAGAAATGGATTCTTATCATTATACCTTAGAAAGTAATGCTACTAGAATTTATAAAAAATATTATAAGGAATTAAAAGAGGAATTGGAAGATAATCGAATTAATGAAAAAAATTATGCTTCTTTAGTTGCAGAGCTATTTGTTATTGATTACTATACATTATCAAATAAAATCACAAATAAAAATATTGGAGGAGTACAATTTATTCATTCGAATGTAAAAGATGTATTTGTAAATAGCGCTTCTAGTTCAATTTACAAATATGTAAAAAGTAATCTATATGGTAATCGTAAGCAAAAATTACCAGAAGTAAATAAAGTAGATATTAAAGAAATTTCAGAAATTCAATACAAAAATGGCGATTATCATGATGATTCAGCATACCGTGTAGTTGTCCAAGTTGGTTATGTTAATGATTATGATTATCCCGAAGAAGTAGAATTAAAAATTATTCATGAAGAAAATAGACTATCAATTATTGAGATTAATTAATGAAATGATAAAATGAAATATATAAATGGATCACATTTATCATAATGATTATCATATAATATAGTGGAGTTGATGATATGTATGATTCTATGGATATCAATGAAATAGATCACATTTATATACAAAACACCGCTAATAGTGCAGATAATCATAAAAGAATTTTAATTGATATTAGAGATAAATATGAATATATTATAGGAAATATTAAAAATTCTATTAATATTCCTTATCAGTATTTAGCTTTAATGCCAGAAAATTATCTAAATTTTACTTCAACGTATTATATATACTGTGATACAGGTAATAAAAGTAGGAAATTATGCATTCATTTAAAACAACTTGGTTATCATGTTGTGGATTTAATAGGTGGCTATGATAATTATCATAAAAATTAAATACTATCATACATAATATAATAATATCAATGTTTTTATTTTTAAAAGATGAGAATTCATCTTTTATTTTTATTATTTAAATTAAAAAGTAAAATAGAAAGAACTTGACTAACTATTTGTAAAGTTTTATAATGAAAATGAAATAAAAATAAGGGTTTAAGTAAAGTAATTAGAACAACAAAAATATTGTTTATAGCCTTATTGTATAAGGAAATTGATAAACAATATTTTTTTGTTTTTGAAACTTTAATTTTATCAAAATCCTTTATATATAAGTTCATCCTATAATTTCCTAGTTTTTAAGTACTTTACTTAAAAACTAAGGGAGTTATTATGAGAAAGAATATAAAGAAAAAGAAAAATGAAAAGAAAGAAATTCTATGGATGTTAGTAGCTTTAGTTAGTTTGGCAGTAATTACTTTAGGAGTAAGTGTAGCATTTTTTAATTATACAAAAGAAGGAACAACTGAAAATACAGTAACAAGTGGTACTATTACTTTTTTATATACGGAAGTATCAGGAGTAGGAAAAGGGATACAAATTAGTGATGCCTATCCGATGACAGATGAACAAGGAAAGAAGCAAACAGGACAAGGAAGCTATTTTGATTTTAAGATAACTAGTCAAACAGCAAGTAATATTTCTATTCCTTATGAGATAACAGCTAGAAAGAGTAGTAATTCTACATTAGATGATCAAGTAGTAAAACTTTATTTAACAGAAAAAGAAGGAGAAACAGAAAAAGGTATTTTATTAAATACTTATGATGAATTAGAAGAAACAAAACAAGAAACAGCTAAAGAATATACAGAAAAAGTAATTTATACAGATAAAGTACCAGCAAATCAAAGTAATTATGAAAAGAATTTTAGACTAAGAATGTGGATAGATGAAAAAACAGATTTTAGTGGAAAAGAAGAAGAAATAGGAAATGTAACTTATCCATATAATGGGAAAACATTTATTCTAACAGTAAATGTATATTCAAATGGTAAAGTAGTTTCAAATATCCCGACTGGAACTTTAAAAAGAGTAAGTGATAATTATAAGGATGAGATATGGGGTTATAGAGAATCAATTACAAAAATAGTATTTGAAAATGAATTACATGAAATACCAAATTCCATCCCATTTGATATTTCAGAAGAAGGTAATGGTAGTGTAATGAGCTATTTAGTATTAAATGATGATAAAGAAACATATACTGCTTATCTTCAAGGAAATGGCGGAATCAAGGCAAATGTAGATAGTAGGTATTTATTTTATAAATTTACAAATTTAAAAACAATAGAAAATTTAGAATACTTAGATACATCCCAAGTAACAAATATGGCCTGTATGTTTTATGGTTGCAACAATTTAGACAGCCTAGATTTAAGCCACTTTGATACCTCTCAAGTAAAAAATATGCAGAGTATGTTTTGGGGTTGTCAAAAATTAACCAGTTTAGATGTAAGTCAATTTGATACCTCCCAAGTAACAAATATGAGTTCTATGTTTTATGATTGTAACAATTTAACAAGTCTAGATTTAAGTCAATTTAATACCTCTCAAGTAAAAAATATGCAGAGTATGTTTCGTTCTTGTCAAAAATTAACCAGTTTAGATGTAAGTCAATTTGATACCTCCCAAGTAACAAATATGAGTTCTATGTTTAGTAATTGCAACAATTTAGAAAGTTTAGATGTCAGTCAATTTAATACCTCCCAAGTAACAAATATGAGTTATATGTTTTCTAGTTGCAAAAATTTAAGCAGTCTAGATTTAAGCCACTTTGATACCTCTCAAGTAACAAATATGCAGGGTATGTTTTGGGGTTGTAACAATTTTACTAATCTAGATTTAAATCATTTTAATACCTCTCAAGTAACAGATATGAGTTCTATGTTTAGTAATTGCAACAATTTAGAAAGTCTAGATTTAAGTCAATTTAATACCTCTCAAGTAAAAAATATGTCTAGTATGTTTGAGTTTTGTCAGAATTTAACTAGCCTAAATCTAAGCAGTTTTGTTACCTCTCAAGTAACAGATATGCGCAGTATGTTTCATTATTGTCGTAAACTTACTACAACTATTACAATTTCTACTAATAATTGTAGTTATAATCAGATGTTTACAGATGCAGCAACAGAGTCAGGAAGCAAAATAACAGTTAACTTTACAAGTAGTAATTCTAACTTAGTTGATAGTATGATTGCTACTAAATCATCAGACTCTACTGTAGTAAAAGGATCAAAAAAATAAATTTTCTGTATGAATTAGTTCCATATTGATTTGTCAGTTTTATTCATAGTGCAAAACTTTTCTGATAAACAAACTTTAAAATAAAGATTGCAAATTATATAATAATCTTTTGAAATATCAGATATACATTTTGCTCAAATTTTAAAGTAAACGCAACTTTTTAAAGTTAAATGCAA
This sequence comes from uncultured Bacilli bacterium, assembly GCA_947631295.1. Taxonomy (GTDB): domain Bacteria; phylum Bacillota_I; class Bacilli_A; order RF39; family UBA660; genus Alloscybalousia. The sequence goes on along the minus strand of CANRKU010000021.1, from coordinate 33 downwards.
CTTGAAGTATGATGACAAGTTAGTAACAAATAA
>CANRKU010000020.1 GCA_947631295.1 uncultured Bacilli bacterium | reverse complement strand
ACACCACGAGGAGCAGCAGGAATTCCTGTTAATTGGAAATTACCTAATGTCTTATTGTCGTTTGCCATACTACGTTCACCTTGTAGTACATGAATGTCTACAGCAGGTTGATTATCAGCAGCTGTTGAGAATACTTGACTTTTTGAAGTTGGAATGGTTGTATTTCTTGGAATTAATACAGTCATTACTCCACCTAACGTTTCAATACCAAGTGAAAGTGGTGTAACATCTAATAATACGATATCATTTACTTCTCCAGTTAAAACTCCACCTTGAATAGCAGCACCCATTGCTACAGCTTCATCAGGATTTACCTCATGAGAAGGTTTTTGACCTAATTCTTTTTCTACTAAATCTTGAACCATTGGAATACGAGTAGATCCACCTACTAAAATTACTTTATCGATATCTTTCTTATCTAATTTCGCATCTTTTAAAGCTTTTCTAACTGGCTCTAATGTAGATTGTACTAAATCATTAATTAATTCTTCAAATTTAGCACGAGTAACTGTCATATCAATATGAAGTGGTCCATCTTCTCCTTGAGAAATAAATGGTGCTGAAATTTGTGTAGAAGTCATACCAGATAAATCTTTCTTTGCTTTTTCTGATACTTCTTTCAATCTTTGCATAGCTAATTTATCTTTTGTTAAATCAATACCATTTTCTTTCTTAAATTCGGATACTATATAATCCATTAAGCATTTATCAAAGTCATCTCCACCAAGTCTATTATTACCAGCAGTTGATTTTACTTCAAAAATACCATCACCAAGTTCAAGAATAGATACATCAAAGGTACCTCCACCTAAATCGTAAACTAAGACAGTTTGATTTTTATCTTGTTTATCAAGACCAAATGCTAAAGCAGCAGCAGTTGGTTCATTTATAATTCTTTCTACATCAAGTCCTGCAATCTTACCAGCATTTTTAGTAGCTTGACGTTGGCTATCATTAAAGTAAGCTGGAACGGTAATAACGGCCTTTTCTACTTTTTCACCTAAATATTTTTCAGCATAATCTTTCATGTAAGATAAGATCATAGCAGATACTTCTTCTGGTGTATATTTCTTTCCTTCCATTTCTACTTTTTCATCAGTACCCATTAATCTTTTAATGGAAGAAATGGTATCTTTATTGGTTAATGCTTGACGTTTAGCAGCATCTCCTACAATTCTTTCTCCTTTTTTACTAGAAACTACAGAAGGAGTGGTTCTATTTCCTTCTGGATTGGGAATAACAGTAGCTACTCCTCCTTCTAATACAGCAACACAACTATTTGTTGTACCTAAATCAATACCTATAATTTTACTCATAATTAATCATTTCCTTTCTCATTTTTATTTTCTATTTCTTCAATTTGATTTACTTTGACAACAGAGTGTTTTAATACTCTATCTTTATATTTATAACCCTTCATGAGTACTTCTAGTACCATATCATTTGGTTTATCAGGGTCATTACCAACCATCATTGCTTCCATATAATCAGAATCAAATGGATATCCTAAAGCTTCAATTTCAACTACACCATATTTTTTTAAGATATCTTTAAATTGATTGCTAATCATTTGAATTCCTGTTTGAATTTTTTTACTTTCTTCGCTTTCTGCTTTTGTGCTAGCAGCACGATCTAAATTTTCAATCATATTTACTAAATCTAGTAATAAATCTTGATTTGCATATTTCAACATATTCGCTGTTTCTTCATCTTTTCTTTTACGATAATTAATCGCATCTGCTTGTGTATACATTAATTTTGTTTGCAAATCCATGATTGTTTTTTTGGCTTCTTCTAAAGCTTCATTATCTTTATTTTTCTTATTTTTTAAGCCTTTTTTTTCTTTTTCATGATGTTCACATTCTTGTTTTTCATGTTCTTCACATCTATGCTCACAATTAGGAGCTTCTTGTTCTATTTTTTCTTTTTCGCTTGTTTCCATGTCGCTCTCCTATTTTTCTATATTTTCCTTAATATACTCTAAAAGGGTAACTACTCTATCATAATCCATTCTCTTTGGACCCACAATAGCGATTGTTCCTTCTTCTCCTTTAGAATGATATTTGGTTTTAATTACGGTTACATCATCATCCAAATGATTTTCTTTTCCTATATAAATATTAATATCGTTATTTTCTTCCGTAATATTATTAATCATTTCTTCTTTATTATCTAGTTTTCCAAAAATATCTTGAATCTTTTCAATATTATTAAACTCAGGTTGTTTTAAAATATTATTTTTACCAACTACATTGATGTTTTTATTAGAAAATTCTTTAAATACTTGATAAAAAGTATTATAAATCATTTCATGTTCTTTTACATATCTACCAATAATTGGTTTGATTTCAAATTCTAGTTTACTACTTACTTCATCAATTGGCGTTCCTACTATTAAATCATTAATTAGATCTACTGTTTTTTTAATTTCTTCTAAGGAAACGTTTTGAAGATAAACTTTCTTATTTTCAACATGTCCTTTATCCGTTACTACAATCACAATCAAATTTTCGGAATCAATAGGTACTACGCTGATTTCTTTTAATTTGTTATCGTGACTGGTACCTCCTAAAACAATAGATGTATAACTAGTCATATCAGATATTAGTTTTAGACTTTCGCTTAGATAATCGGAAATTTCTAATTGTTGGTTATTAAAGATAATTTGAAGCTTTAACATATCTTCACCATTTAATTCTTTTGGCTTCATTAAATGGTCTACATAATAACGATAACCTTTTTCACTAGGAATTCTACCTGATGAGGTATGTGTTTTTTCTAATAGTCCTAATTCTTCCAAATCAGCCATTTCATTACGAATCGTAGCGCTAGAACATTTGAGTTCTTTACAAATTAAATTAGAACCAACTGGTCTTGCGAGTTTAATATACTCAGTGATGATTAACTTTAAAATTTTTTCTTGTCTTTCGCTTAACATCACTTACCTCCTAATTAGCACTAATATTTCTCAAGTGCTAATATCATTATATTCAACTTGTTAGCAAAAGTCAATAAAGATTGCTAAAAAAATTCAAATAATTTTCGACAAAAGAAAAAGTAGTATATACTACTTATGATGTGGATTCCGTTTTTTTCTTGTTCAAGATTTTCCTTTCTACAATTCATATTCTTTATAATAGCAATTTTCAATTTTAAAATCAACTAAATTCTTTGTAAGATCTGTTTTTAATAATAAATGGTGTAGACATCTTGTTACTGCTCCATGGGAAACAATCAATATCTTGTCATCCTTCTGATAATTTTTTTGCAAATCTTCTAAAAAACTACTACATCTTTTGAAAATATCTTGAATGGGTTCTACCATTTCATCATTGGAATTTAAGTCATAATCCCAATATTTTTGAACGGAGTACTCTTTCCTACTTTTTTCTTCTAAATTTCCTAAATCTCGTTCTATTAACCGAATATCTTCTTTGATTTCTACAGAGTCTCCTACTAAAATGATAGCAGTTGACCAAGCTCTAATCAAAGGAGATGTAAAACATACTGTAAATTTTATATCTTTGATTTTATTTTTTAAAGAAAGTGCTTGTTTTCTTCCTGTTTCATTTAATTGTAGATTTTGACTTCTTCCTTGCATAATTTTATTCTTATTGGCATCTGTTTCGCCATGTCTTACTAAATATATTTTCATAAGTTCTCCTATTTCTTCTTTCGATAAATTCTAATATTTTTATATCCATATTTTTTTTCTTTTTCCAACTCTAAATTGGGGTATTCTTCTTGAAATTGATCAAACTCATATTCACATACAATGATTCCATCCTCATTGATTAAACCGAAATTTATTACTTTCTTTAGAATTTCATCTAAATATTGAAAATGATATGGAGGATCTAAAAAGATAATATCAAATGTTATCTGTTTTTCATAAAAATAGTCTAATGCTTTTTGATAATCAAAGTCTAATACATGATATTCTTCCTGAATATTTTCTAAATTTCTTTTTAACACTTGGATACATTTTTTTTCATGATCTACAAAATAAGCACAATTTGCACCATTACTTAACGCTTCAATTCCTAAATTACCACTACCTGCAAATAAATCTAGGACTGTTTTTTCTCTTAAATCATTTTGAATGATAGCAAACAAACTTTCTTTTACTCGATCTTGTGTAGGACGAGTTCCTTCAATATCATATCCTTCTATTTTTTTACCTTTATATTTTCCACTAATGATTCTCATGACTACAACTTCTCTCTTCTGTTAATTTTTTTAATTTTTGATTGATTGCTAGAATTAATAAATGGATTTCATTTTCTAAATGTTTAAATTCCATAAAATCAGGATTTTGAAATAATTCTTTTTTTAAATTTTTATATTCTTCACTATAAATGTCTAACTCTTGTAATTTTTTGATTTTTTCAAGAAAAATTTCATCATATAACAGCTTTTGTTTATTTCTTTTTAAGGAGTTGATTCTTTCATCCTTTTCTAAAAGGGATACTATTTCCTTTATCTTATCATCGATTTCTGCTTTCATTTTCATCACAATTTTATTATACAGTAAAAAAACCGATTATGTCTATCGGTTTATTTTAAGATATCGATAAAAGTTCTTACCATTTCTATTTTTTGATTTAAATTATCTATTTTATCGGTTAAATTTAATTTATAGGCTGATTTCATTTCTGTTTCCATCTGTTTAATACTATTTGGATTTCTATTTAAAGCTTTATACCAGCTGGAGTTGTCTCTTAAATAACGGTAAAGATAAGGGTTGTTTCTAATTTTTATTTGTGTTTCTATATTCATTAATCTTCTAAATGTCTATAAAGGGGTCTTGCTTGATAATTATTTGTTGCTTTTGGAGTTGTAAAGTCTTGTACTAAGGCAATTGCTTTTTGTAAACCTTCAGCCCCTTTTCTAACTGATTCTAAATCAATTTTCTTTACCATATTAAAAAGTTCCTTTAATGAAGTATCTCCTACTGTAGAAGTTTTTGATATTACATTTTTCGTATCTCCAATTTCTTGATATTTTTCCCATACGGAATTATTTTCGCCATAAATATCATACATTTCATAAAATTTTTGCCAACTCATATTTCCATTATTTACATATTGTATTAATTCTGGATGGCTTCTAACAAATCTTTTAAAATCTTCCTTTGCCATTTTCTCACCCACCTAATTCTACTTTATATATATGAAGTAGATGGGCAAAAGTTTACAAGAAAAAAGAAGATTCTAAAAATCTCCTAAAAAATCATCAATTGTCATTAAACGATCATCAATTTCTTTTAACGAAACTTTCTGACTACTCTTTTTTTCTATCTTTTTGGTCTCTATTTTCTCTTCTTTTTGTTGATTTTCCTCTTTTGTTTCCATTAATATTTTTTCAGTAATATCATTGGCTTCTTCTATTGATTTGATTTCTTCTTTGGTATTTTCATTATTTATCGGAGGATTAAAATTATCATCTACCCTATTATCTTTTGTCTGTAATTGGCAAACTTTAAAGGCATCTATTATATCATGTTTGGAAATGGTTGAACCAGTAGAATAACGATCCATAATAGAAAAATCACTTGATTTTAATATATTAATATCTGGTGTTTTAATTCCAATTCGATCTTTGGATGTTGTTGTAAATACTTTTACAGTATGGTATGGATTGGTTTTTACTTCTCTTAGTAATAATAGACCACGATTTGCACGAGAAGATTTTTCAAATTCGTTAATTTTAACACGTTTGCCGGTTCCTTTATTGGTAATTACTAATAAATATTCTTGTTTTTCAGGATTAAAGTTTAGTACTGAAACAACAGTATCTTCTTTTAGTTTTATTGCTTTTACTCCACTTGCTTTGATTCCTACTACTGGTATTTCTTCTTTATCAAACCATAAACCATAATTACCGCTTGTTGCTACAAAAATATTGTTTTCACTATTGATAAAAGCATCAATTACTGTATCTTTATCTTTTAATTTCATACATTGAATAGGTTTTGAATATCTACTAACTTGGAATTCTTTCAATTCAGTACGTTTAATCATACCATTTTTAGTAGCAATCGTTATTTCTACTTTTTCTTCAAAATTACATACTGGTATTGCACTTATAATTTCTTCGTTTTCTTCTAATTTGATCAAGTTACTAATATGTTTTCCTAATTCTTTCCATTTCATATCCGGAATAATATGAACCGGTACATATAAATAATTTCCTAAATTGGTAAATAACAGAATGGTATCTAAAGTATTTAACTCATATAATCCTAAAATATAATCATTATCTTTTAAACTAGCTTCTTCTTGTGATGCTTGATAACTACGCCATGAAGTACGTTTAATATAACCATCTTTGGTAATCATTACTAATACATCTTCTTTAGCTATCATAACGGTAGTATCAATTTTAATTTCCGTAATTTCTTCTTTAATTTCCGTTTTTCTTGCTGTTGCATATTCTTTTTTAACTCTACGTAGTTCTTCTTTCATTACTGTTTTCAATTTATCTTCACTAGCTAAGATTTCTTCCAAATTACGAACTGTTTCTTTTAAATTAGCCATTTCTTCTTCTAATTCGGTAACATCGGTATTGGTTAATTTATATAGCTGTAACATAACAATGGCTTCAGCTTGTTCTTTGGTAAAATCAAATTCTTTTACTAAATTTTCTTTTGCATCCATCTTATTTTTACTAGCTCGTATTACTCTAATTACTTCATCTAAGATGGATAAACACTTAATTAAGCCTTCTACAATATGAAGCCTAGATTTGGCTACCATTAAATCATATTTGGTTCTTTTGGTGATTACTTCTTTTTTAAATTCAATATAAGAATCTAAAATTCCTAATAATCCTAATTGTCTTGGACGTCTATGATCAATCACAATCATATTAAAATTATAGGATATTTGTAAATCGGTATTTTTTAATAAGTAGTTTAAAATAAGTTCACGATTCGCATCTTTTTTAAGATCAATCGCAATTCTTAAACCATCACGATCGGATTCATCTCTAACTTCTAAAATACCATCGATTTTCTTATCGATTCTAATTTCATCAATTTTACGTACTAATAAAGCTTTATTTACTTCAAAAGGAATTTCAGAGATAGCAAGAACAACTTTTCCTTTTTCTTCTTCAAAGTTACATTTTGCTTTGATAATAATTTTTCCACGTCCAGTTTCATATGCACTTCTAATACCACTGATTCCTTCTACAATTCCGCCTGTTGGAAAATCCGGTCCTTTCACAATATCCATGATTGTATCTAAGTAACAGTTCGGAGAATCAATTCTTTTAATGGTAGCATCAATGATTTCCCCCAAATTATGAGGTGGGATATTAGTAGCATATCCAGCACTAATTCCTGTTGCACCATTTACGATTAAATTAGGAAATCTAGCTGGTAATACTGTAGGTTCTATTTCAGAATCATCAAAATTTGGTGCCCAAATAATTGTATCTTTATCAATATCATCTAATAATTCGTTACTAATTTTAGCAAGTCTTGCTTCGGTATAACGCATTGCAGCTGGACTATCGCCATCCATTGAACCATTATTACCATGCATATCAATATAAGGTGTTGACTGTTTCCACCATTGACTCATACGAACCATGGCATCATAAATAGAAGAATCACCATGAGGATGATATTTACCCATGATATCTCCTACAGAACGAGCAGATTTAACATATGGTTTATCATACGTATGGTGTCCGCGATACATTCCATATAAAATTCTTCTTTGAACAGGCTTTAATCCATCTCTCACATCAGGGATCGCTCTATCTTGAATAATATACTTTGAATACCTTCCAAAACGATCTCCCATAATTTCTTCTAGGGTATAATCATATATTTTTTCGATGATTTTTTGTGTTTCTACTTTTTTTGCCATACTGTATCCCTCTTTCTAAACCGTTATTTTATGAATATAAAACTTATCAATATTACTAATAATCTTTTTATTTGCTTTACTATCCATATCAATTACTTTTTTTCGTAATTTACTTAATAATTGTAAGCTTTTATAATCATAAAAATCCTCTATTAATAAATCAATAATTAAATCGGTATAGTGAATATTTAATTTGGTATCATAAATTTTATCTGTTATTGTCAATTCTATTGTTGCATCAATATTTACAATGTTTTTAATTTCTTTTAAATGATGATAGCGATTATCTGTTAAATATAAGATTTCATTTAAAATATCTCGTTTCGTGTATTGTTTTTGTAAAGATTTTAGTTTACGATCTGTAATTGGCAGTAATTGTTTTAGAACGAATTCTTTGTCTTTTCGAAGTACTGCTTCATAAATATCTTTTGTTTTAATTTTTCTACTTTTTAATAAACAATATAGTGTTAAGCTATTTTTATTTATTAATTCTAATACCGTTTTTCTAGAAGACATTAGAATCCCTCTTTCTACTACTAACCAAGCTCTATTTGATAATCATCTTCTAATGAAAATTCTACATTTTCATCGATCCAATTTTTTCTTGGCTCTACATTATCCCCCATTAATATACTAACTCTTTTTTCTGCTAATAGGGCATCCTCTATCGTTACACGAATTAAACTTCTGGTTCCTGGGTTCATGGTTGTTTCTGCTAATTGATCAGCATTCATTTCACCAAGTCCTTTATAACGTTGTACATCACATTTTTTACCAGCTGTAATTTTTTTCATTTCTTCTACTGAATAAGCATAAATATGTTCTTTTCCATTTTTTATCAAGAATAATGGAGGAAGAGCAATATATAACCTACCATCTTCAATTAATGGTCTCATATAGCGATAAAAGAAAGTCATTAATAAGCATTGAATATGTGCTCCATCATCATCGGCATCGGTCATGATAATTACTTTATTATATTCTGCTTCTTCAATATCAAAATTAGGTCCAACTCCAGCACCAATGGTATAAATCATGGTATTAATTTCTTCGTTTTTAAAAATATCTTCCATTTTGGTTTTCTCAGTATTTAAGACTTTTCCTCTTAATGGTAAGATTGCTTGAAAACGTCTATCTCTTCCTTGTTTTGCAGATCCTCCTGCACTATCTCCTTCTACGATAAATAATTCTTTATGCGTTTTATCTTTCGATTGAGCGGGCGTCAATTTACCAGATAGAGCTCTTTCTTTCGGATTTTTACTTTTTCCTTTACGAGCTTCTTCTCTTGCTTTACGAGCAGCATCAGCTGCTAATTTGCTTTTTAAAGCTTTATCAATAATATCGGTTGCGATTTTTTTGTTTTCTTCTAAGAAAAACTGTAATTTTTCTCCTACTAGAGCTTCTACTGCAGTTCTAGCTTGAGGAGTTCCAAGTTTTCCTTTTGTTTGTCCTTCAAATTGTAGTAAATCTTCTGGAACTTTTAAAGAAATAATCGCGGTTAATCCTTCACGAACATTTGCACCTTCAAAAGCTTTATCTTTTCCTTTAATATAGCCATTTGCTTTGGCATAATCATTAAAAGCTCTGGTTAAAGCTGTTTTAAATCCTACTTCATGGCTTCCTCCATCAATTGTTTTAACATTATTTACGAACGAAATAATATTTTCATTATAAGTATCTGTATATTGCATCGCAATTTCTATTTCGATACGATCTTTTATTCCTTCAAAAAAAATAACGTTATGAAGAGGATTTTTATCTTCATTTAAATAATTTACAAAGGCAACCAAACCATCTTCATAATGATAGGTTTCACTTTTTTCATCTTCTTCATCAATTACTTCAATCGTTAATCCTTTTAACAAAAAAGCCGATTCTTGCATTCTTTCACAAATAGTTGTAAAAGAAAAAGTGGTGGTAGAAAAAATAGAATCATCTGGCAAAAAACGAACGGTGGTACCAGTTTTAGAGGTTGTTCCAATTTCTGTTAATGGTTTATCTAATTTTCCACCATCTTTAAAGGATATAAAAAATTCTTTTTTATCTTTTTTAATGGTTACTTCCATCCATTTAGATAAAGCATTTACGACACTACCACCAACACCATGAAGCCCTCCAGATACTTTATAACCGGCTTCTTCAAATTTACCACCAGCATGAAGAACGGTATAAATTACTTCTGGAGTCGGTTTACCTGATGCATGCATCCCTGTTGGAATTCCACGCCCATGATCTTCTACACTAATACTTTTATCTTTATGAATGGTAATTTTAATATGATCACCAAATCCATTAATTGCTTCATCAATTGCATTATCAACGATTTCCCATACTAAATGGTGAAGACCTCTTTTATCAGTAGAACCGATATACATACCTGGTCTTTTTCTAACTGCTTCTAATCCTTCTAATATTTTAATTGAATTTTCATCGTATTTTACTGCCATTGTCTTCACTCTCCTTTATTAGTATATCAAATTAATCAAGAAAAAAAAAGAAATTGGACAGTTATTTGACAGTCCACCTCTTTTAATTATTATATTTTTCTATTAAAGACATAAATGTTTCTTTTAAACTATTCATTCGCTCTTCTGTTTTTCCTTCAAAACGTGCCGTAATATTAGGACCAGTATTACTATAACGAACTAGTGCCCATCCATCTTCCAGTTCTACGCGAACACCATCAATATCAATAAATTCTAAGTGTTGTTCTTGACAGTATTTTTTTATCTTTTTGACTACTTCCTTTTTCTTGGTATCCGTTGATGGTATTTTTATTTCTGGAGTGGAATAATATTGATTCACCCCATCTAACAACTCACTTAATTTTTTCTCAGTTTTACTTAAAATTTCTATCATTCGAAGGCCTGCATACATCCCAGAATCAAATCCTAAAAATTTATCACGAAAATACATGTGTCCGCTTAATTCGCCACCAAAAATACAGTCATTATCACGAGTCGCTGCTTTCGTATAAGAATTTCCTGTTCTAGAAATAATAGGAGTACCACCTAATTTTTCAATTTCTTCTTTTAGGGCTATGCTACACTTTACATCATATAAAATTTTTTTATTAGTATTATTTGGTATCAGAGAGCGGGCAAATATCATCATGACTTCATCACTAGATAAAAATCTTCCTTTTTCATCAATAATTCCTACACGATCTCCATCCCCATCAAAAGCTATTCCAATATCAGCATGAAATTCTAAGACAGATTCTTTTAATACTCTTAAGTTGTCTTCCACAGCAGGATCTGGATGATGATTCGGAAAATTAGCATCGCTTTTTCCATATAAAACGATTAAATCTTCATCTGTCATATTATAAATCTCAGGTGCAAAAAATGAAGTTGTTCCATTACCACAGTCAATAATAACCCTTAACTTATGAGTAGTATCGATATCAACTGATGATAATAATAATTTATAGTAATCTTCTTTAATGTCATAATATGTCATTAGTCCTGTACCTTCATCAAAATTACCATTTTTAAGAAATTGATAAAATTTTTGAATCATTTTTCCTTTGGCATTTCCTCTTTTATCAAACGAAAATTTAAAACCATTATCATCTTTAGGATTATGACTTGCTGTTACCATGACACCTGCGCTAATTTTTCTTTTGATACAAGCATAATAATACATAGGAGTTGTTACTAATCCAATATTTACTACATGAATTCCAGTAGATAAAATACCAGTTATCAAAGCTTCCGTTAAACTATCACTTGATAAACGATTATCGTGCCCAACAATACATTCTGATTGATGAAATCTTTTAATATAAGTACCATATGCTTTACCAAAAGTATAAGCAACATTTTCATTAATATCTTTAGGATAGGTTCCTCTTACATCATATTCTCTAAAGATATCAGGATTTATCTTTTTTAATAATTTCATTTTTCAACCTCATTTCTATTCTATAACCATTATATCATTTTTTTTAAAAATAAAAAGTCCATTTTTTATGAACTTTATCATTTTTTATCATATACGATTACATATATTTTTGCATTGATTTCATCATTTGATTTACTTGTTTTTGACTAGGTGTTCTTCCCATCTGTGTCATTAAACTTTTAATCATCTCTTCATTGATAGGTGGGTTTTTCTTTAAATATTTCATCATATATTTACGTGCAATAAAAAATCCAATTACTGCACCTACTAATAAAAATCCTACTACTTTTAATATATCTAAAAACATTTCCATACTTTCATCTCCTTAGCTTTTATTTTACTAAAAGTTTATGAATTAAACAAGTATTTTAATATCATTTATCCAAAAATAGTCTTGATATGTAAAATCACATACAAAGTATTCCTCTCCTAAGGTTTCAATGATTGAGAAAAAGGAAGAATAATTTTTATTAGCTGTAATTAAAATATAGGCATTTTTAATTGTTAGAATGCTAACTTCATCCTTATAAAGGTTATTAATAACATGTTCATTCTGATTTTTGGAATAAATCATCTCATCATGGTATTTAATATAAATTTCTCTATCTAGCTTATCTTTTTCTATTTTTTCCGTTAATTGATGGAATAGATTAAAACCATAATTCATTTCATAACGTTTCATATGATATAAATGTTTTAAAACATTATATAAACTACTAGGACTTTCCTTATATAAATTTACAAATTCTTTTTTCATTCTAAAAATATAAAAAGTTCTCATCTTCATCACCATTTTTATGATAATGAGAAAAGAACATTTTTCTTGTCGATTTTTGTCTTTTTACTTTAATAAATTTTCTATTTTTGCAACAACTTTCGAAACTGTAAATCCAAATTCATCTAAAATGGAATCCTTATCGCCACTATATCCAAAGGAATCTACAGTAATTAAATATTTTTTATTATAGACAAATTCATACCAAGAGTAAGATGAAGATGCCTCTATTACAAATACTTTATTTCCGTATGGTAAAATTTCTTCTTGATAACTCTGTTTTTGATTTTGAAATAAAGAGATGCATGGCATACTAACTACTCGAATATCATAGCCTTTTTCTTCTAAATCTTTACTAGCAGCAAGTGCTAAATCTAATTCTTCTCCACTAGAAATAATAATAGCACTAATATGTTTTTCTTCTGGTTTTACAATATAAGCACCTTTTTTTACGTCAACAATACTAGTATTGGTTTTGATACTGGTTTGATTTCTACCTAAAATTATGGCACTTGGTCCTTGTTTTTTGGAAGCAACTACTTTATAAGTACCAATCATTTCATTGACATCATTAGGTCGAAATACTTCTAAATTAGGGATACTTCTTAAAGAAATTAATTGCTCCACTGGTTGATGAGTTGGACCATCTTTTCCCACTGAAATAGAATCATGAGAGAAAATATAAATGTTAGCTAAATTCATTTGACAGGCCATGCGGATGGCTGGTTTTAGGTAATCAGAAAAAGCTAAATAGGTAGAGCCAAAATTACGTAAGCCTACTAAACTAAGTCCATTCATGATTCCACCCATAGCATGTTCTCTTACTCCATAATGAATATTACGTCCTGAAGTATTGTCTTTACTGTAATCTTTTTCATCCTTTAAATAAGTCATAGTAGACATACTTACATCGGCACTTCCACCAATAAATAAAGGATTTATTGCTGCTAATAGATTTAATATCTTAGAAGAAGATTCTCGTAAATTTTCTGTTTCTTTTTCTAAAATAGGATAATTGATATCTATATTTTCTAGTGATAAATCATGATTTTTTATTTTTTCTAATGTTGTTTTGATATCGTCTGGTAATTTTTCAAAAGTATTTTGCCATTTCTGATATTCTTCTTGGTTTCGGTTTTTTATCATGGTTTGCATTTCTTCTTTGGCATCACTACTTACGGTAAAAGGAATATCACGTATTCCAAAATTGTTTTTAATATGTGTAATATCTTCTTCTGTTAGAGGTGTTCCATGTACCTCTTTTGTACCTTCTAATTTAGAATATTTACCAATTGTGGTATTTACTATGATGATATTAGGTAAAGTAGATTGTTTTGCTTTTTGAATTGCACTATCTAAAGCATTTACATCTTCCCCATCTACTTCTATCACATTCCAATTTAAACTACTGAAATATTTGGATACATCAATATTATTAACCATATCAACTTTTCCATCTAGGCAAATTTTATTAGAATCATATAAAACAATTAATTTATTTAATTTTAGGGTGCCAGCTAATGAAAGTGCTTCATAACTTATTCCTTCCATGATGTCACCATCACTACATAATACATAAGTATAAAAGTCAAAGATATTTAAGTTTTGTTTATGATAGTATTCTCTTAGATAAGATTCTCCTATGGCCATACCTACAGCGCTTGCAAGACCTTGCCCTAGCATTCCTGTTGAACAATCGACACCAGGAGTTATGCAATATTCTGGATGTCCTGGAGTTTTTGAATGAATACTACGGAATTGTTTTAAATCTTCTAAAGTAATATTATATCCTGACATATATAAAGTGGCATACAATAAACTAGATCCATGACCACAGGACATGATGAAGCGATCTCTATTTATCCAGTCAGGGTCTTCGGGGTTTATTTTTAAATGCTTTGCATATAGGGTATATAAAATAGGTGCGCTTCCTAATGCTATTCCAGGATGACCACTATTTGCTTCATGTATCATATCAATACTAATAGCTCTTAAGTTATCAATAATTTTACTATCATTATTATTTTCTTTTTGTTTTAAAAACATTTTATTTCCTCCTAGCTAAAGAAAGAAAAGATGTAGCTATAATACATCTTCACTATCATCAAATAATGCTTTGAATTGTCTTGTTACTTCTTCTTCTGTTTCTTTGTCTTCTTCTTCTAAATCAAATTGTTTAGTTGGTTCTATGTCCTCATCTATTTCTTCATCTATTTCTTCTTTTGTTTCAAAGTATGGCAAATCTGGAATTGGTTCTGTTGTTTCTTCAGCTACTTCAAAATTTGGAAAATCTTGAGAAAATTCTTCCTCTTTTTTCTCTTCTTCAAAGAAAGATAAATCAGGATTAGAAATAGTTTCATTTTGATTTTCAGTCGGTACTTCTATTATTGGGGATTCTATTTCTTCTTTTTTTAACATTTTTAATTCTTTTTTTAATTTTTTTGGTGAGGTTTTTAGATAGAAATAAATTCCAATTCCACCGATTGCAAATAAAATTAGGCAAGCAAGACTGATAATTACATATTTTAAGAAGCTATCATCATCATTATTATTAGTTTTTCCTATTACTGCCCCTGATGATGTTTTATTATGATTAGTAGATGTGATAATAGAAGTTGGATTTTCATCTATTTTACTTTCTTTTTCACGTGTTACAATAATTTGATATTTTTTACTATTTTTATTATCAGATACCGTAATAGTAACTGTATTTTGTCCTACTTTTAAATTTGTATCTCCACTAATACTAATTTTAGCTGTTTCATCTTTCGCAACTGCTTCTACTGTAATAGTCTCGATTTCATATGGAATAGTTGCTGTATATTTTAAATTGGAAGAACTAAAAGTTTCATTTAAAGCATAGCCATTGATTTTTAAAGATTTTAGTTCTAGACTTTTTTCAGCTTCTTCTTTTTTTATGGTTAATTCATAAGTTTTCGTTGTTTTCTCATCTTCACTAGTTACAATGATTTTAACAACACTACCATTTTTCAATTCACTATTACCAGTAATTTTATAACTATGGGATACATCATATTTCATTTTTAGCTCAGAAACATTGGATGCTACAGTTACTGTGTATTTTAGAATGTTAGGATCAAAATTTTTATCTAATGTTCCATTGGAAATTTCTAATTTTCTTAATACTGCTTCTGTCCCAAGTTTACGAGATACATTCACTGTACAAGTTGCTGATTTATCAGTACCTTTTATAGTAGCTGTAATTTGAGTTCCTTGCCTAGCAGTATTTCCTGCAGTTATGTTACCATTTTGATCAACAGATACAATCTCAGGATCACTACTTGACCATTCAATTTGTATATTCTCATCATCAGGGGTAACAGTAGCTTTTAATGTTGCACTAGCACCAGCATCTAACTCTAATGTACTATTATCTAATGTAATGGTATATTCTTTTTGAGTTTCTCCTTCACTAGGTGGAGAAGAAGGCGATACTTCTGGAGATGGCGAAGGTGTTGTCTCAGGAGATGGTGATGGTTCAGCTGGGTCTGGTGTTGAACTAGGTGATGGCTCCACCGCACTTACATAATAAGGCGCAAATATTAATATTGTAGTTATAATAATAGGTAATACTTTATTTATTCTTTTCATTTTTTACTTCCCTTTCACTCTATTATAGATTGATTATAGCATAATTATGTTAAAAAAGATATCCCCTATTTCGATAAAGTAAGTCAAAATTTGAAAATTATAGATAAAATCGTTGTTTTTTCGAATCCAAAAATTGATAAAATACAACTAAAAATTTAAATATTATATAACGCAGTATGTTTTCTTTATTTAAAAATATATCAATAATTAAAATTGCATTTTACTATTAAACTAACTCAAACCATAAAAGCTCGAGTTTCCTATCTTTCTGGTACGAGTGGCGTAGTAATCTACAACTTTTTATCTGAATTTTTTAAATTAACATATAATATTTTTAATTTAATCTTAAGTTTCCAATTCAAAATGCCAATTCTCATAAAAATATTAATTCATTCCACCTGACATTATTCTAAATTTTGGATTGTTATTCCATAATGTCAATAATTTATCAAAATTATCATTCGGTTCAAGCATTAATGTAGCGAGATTGTCTAATTCTTTTAATTCTTCCTCAGTTAATTCAAAATCTTTATCACGTAAATATTTAGGCTGTTGTAAAAAGATAATTTCATCATTCATCAAACAATGAAAGTCATAAAATAAACCTCTAATAGCTGCTTTAATACCATATGTATAAGGATTAGAAAAGCAATAAATATCTTTGCTTTGATATTTTCCATTTCTAATTCCAAGATAAGCTTCTGCGCCAAAAATAAATTTTTCTTTTGGCATATCAGTTAGATTAAAATCAATATTATATTCTTTTAATATTTGTTCATCATAACACATAGTTGGATCAACTAATTTCCATTTTTTATCTTTTTGATTATAGAATTCCACTATCCAATGATCTCCTGCACCATCTATTTCACTTATATAATGAGTAAAACCACTACGACATCTAGCTGGTATTCCTTTTGCTTTTAAAATACTTATCAATAAAATAGATGTCTCTCTACAACATACATGTATTTTATCTAATATATCCCTATCCACTGAATACTTTGAATCTCTTCTTAATAATTCTGATAGCATAGCTATAGCAGTTGGAAATAAATCATTCTCGAATATCAAAGTAGTTTCTGGAATTTTAGTCATATCTCCATAAAAACTATTTTTATTTTTTCTTTCTTCTTTATCTTTAAGATCAAATGGATGAATTAATTGATTCCTATTAAGAACACATAATTCCGTAATATCGTTAGGTAAATTTATAGCAAAATCCCTATATAATCCCAAATCTGTATATAAACTTGTTTTTTTATAAAAATTAAGTATTTCTTCTTTCATATTTAACTAACATTCCTTTCTATCGTCCTTTCAGTCCTCTGAAAGGCACAAATTGAATTGAAAAAATCTTA
>CANRKU010000019.1 GCA_947631295.1 uncultured Bacilli bacterium | reverse complement strand
TAACTTGCATCTTCTTTTAAAACTGATATCACTTCTTCCACTTACTTGCCATAAACCTGTTAAACCTGGAGTCATTTGAATAATATTATTATAATATAACATATCATCAACTTCACGATATAAATAAGGTCTTGGCCCAACAAATGTCATATCCCCTTTTAAGATATTAATTAATTGTGGAAGCTCGTCTAAAGATGTTTTTCTAATAAACTTACCTACCCTTGTAATTCTAGGATCATCTTTTAATTTTTTATTAGTTAGATACTCTTCCCTAATTTTTTTATCTTTTTTCATTAATTGTTCTAAAACTTCTTCTGCATTATCTACCATACTTCTAAATTTATAAATATAAATAGGTTGTCCATTCTTACCAATTCTTTTTTGTTTAAATATGGCAGGCCCCTTCGAATCTAACTTAATTAGAATACATATTAGTAAGAAGAAAGGTAATAAAATCATCAAACTAAATCCTGATACTAGTATATCGAACACCCTTTTTATGAATAAATATGATTTTCTTCTAATTCCTAAATGTACTCTTTCTTTTGTATCTGTTATTGCCATTTCGTTCATATAATCTCACCTTTCTATCTATTATCTATTGAATACTCTTAATATTCTTAATCCTTGTTTCTTTTCTCTAACTGGATAAGCAGTTAAGATTTCATTTTTAATTACTTTAGAAATATTACTATCCACTAATTCTACAGCCATTTCTTTACTTCCGGTTAAATTTTCAATTCGATCAACAACATCATAGATTCTACTATAACTTGTTTGTCCACTATGATGCGTATCACTTCCTATAAAATGTATCATATGTCTTCTTAACATTTCTTCTAATACATTTTTTGATTTCGTTCCATATTTATTATATAAAGAACCAATATTTCCTTGAAATAAAACTCCTTCATGAATCATTTTTTGAAAATCTTCAATATTATAAGCTTCATATCTTTCAGGATGGGCTATGATAGGAATTAAATCTAGGCTTCTTAATTCACTAATAATGTCTTCTAAATCTTCTAATTTTGATTTAAAAGGTAATTCCAAAAGTAAATATCTACTTGCATTTAATGATACTAATTGATTTGTTTTTAAGAAATAGAAGAAATCTTCATCTAGCGTAATTTCATTTCCTAGATAAATATTAATTTTGATATTTCTTCTTTTTATTTCTTCTTCTAAAACATGGAATCTTTTATATTTTTCTCTATTATCACAAGTAAAATCTTCTTTTTGTCGATAGTGTGGAGTTAATATTAAATCTGTATAACCATTTCTTTTTGCTTCTTCGATAATTTCGATACTTTCTTCAATATCTCTACTACCATCATCAATTCCAAATAATATATGATTATGCAAATCTTTCATTATTCTTGATAATACCCTCCATAATAGTAATAAGAACTTTTGGTTTCTTCCATTTGATTAATAATAACCCCTGCTATTTTCGCATTTACTGTATCTAATGATTTTTTTGTTTTTTCAAGTAGATCAATCGATGTACTTTTATGTTTTGCTACAATAATGGAAATATCAGCAATCGAAGATACTACTAATGCATCATTTAATCCTACTACTGGTGGACAATCCAAGATCACAATATCAAATACTTTTTTTAGTTTTTCTACTAATCTTTTATATTTATCAGATGCTAATAACTCAGATGGATTTGGTGGAAATGGTCCAGTAGGAATCACAAATAAATTACTTACTTTTGTTTTTTTGATATAGGATGGATATCTTTTTTCCCATTCTTTATCAATTAATAAACTAGATAAGCCCCCATCTTTTTCTTCTGGAATTTCAAAAATTTTCTTTTGTCTTCCTTTTCTTAAATCACAATCTACTAATAATACTTTTTCATTGTATTGTGCAAAAGATGCAGCTAGATTAGCAGCTACGAAACTTTTTCCTTCTCCTGGAACACTTGATGTAATCATGATTACTTTTTCATCATCATTGATTTGAGAAAATTTTAAATTGGTTCTAGTTTTTTTAATTTCTTCACTAAAACTTGAGTTTGGTCTACTTATTACTAATAACTCTTTCATTTCTTTCTTTTCTCCTTTCTAGATAGTGGAATCGTTCCAATTACTGGTACTCCTAAGCGTTTTTCTACTTCTTCAGGAGATTTTATACTAGTATCAAAATAGTAAATAATAAATACTACGGCTACTGCAACTACAACTCCTACCGCAAAGAAAATCACAACATCACGTATTGCATTCATATTATATGGATTTTCTTGTACTTCGGCCTCATCAATTGTTGATACATTTTGTAGATTGTAAATTTCTGCAACCTCTTCTTTAAATACCTCTGCTATTGTGTTCGCAATATCTGCTGCTAGTGCATTATCTCTGTCACTTACTGAAATTTTAATAATTTCTGTATCGCTTATACTAGATACTCCAATTTTCGCTTTTAATTCTTCATAACTATAATCTAATTTTAATTCTTCAATTACATTATTTAGAATTCTTCTACTTTTAATTAGTTCTGTATAAGTTGCTACTAATTTTTGATTTAGCGCCAAATCACTTTGATTAATAGCATTTCCACTTTGACTATAACCACTATTTTCTTGTACTAATATTAAAGTAGCATCGCCATGATATAATGGCTTTTTTAGAATTAAACTGTAAAGCATTCCTAATACCATAATAGCAATTGTCACTGCTAAAAGCATTGGGATTTTTTTTACAAAATACATTAGTAGATCTTTAATGTCGATTTCTTCCATACAACACACCCTTTTCTGCTATTCTTTTTTTCTACTATTACTATCCTATGTATAGTAAGTCTACTATACCATATTTTTTCAATTAATTGAAGATAATAAAGAGAAATTTTTTTAAATTTTGTCAATTTTTTTTAAAATTATCCAAGTAATAATTCTAAAAGTAAGCATATTATACTACATATTTTTTTAAAATCAATACCTTTTCATTATTTTGTGTCAAATTTTGTCGATTTTTGAAATTACACGTAAAAAACAAGTAAAGAGAAACGTCGTTTCGTTTCTATTTACTTGTTTGTTTTACTCTGTTCTTAAGGCTTCTACTGGATCTTTTTTACTAGCAATACGGGATGGTATAGCCCCTCCTATCATCGTTAATATTACATTAATTATTACTAGAATGATTGCATGAACAATATTTAATTTTGCTACATTAGCAAGTCCGGATAAATTTTCTATAATATGATTCGTTGGAATTGTTAATAAATATGCTAGAATGATTCCTAAAAATCCTGATGTTAATCCAATAATAAAGGTTTCTGCATTAAATACACGTTTGATATCTTTTTTTCTAGCTCCCAATGCTCTTAAAATTCCAATTTCTTTAATTCTTTCTAAAACGGAAATATAAGTAATAATAGCTATCATAATACTAGATACTACTAGGGAAATAGAAGAAAAAGCAACCAATACTACTGTAATTGCATCCATAATATTACCAGATAAACTAGAAATCATAGCTGCCATATCTGTATATTCTATCATTTCTTGTTCGGTTTTATCTTCATTATATTGATCTAAATAAGTGGTAATTTCTTTTTTAGAATCAAAATCTTTTGGATATAAATAAATCATACTTGGAATGGTATCGGCACCTAAATATCCTAAAATAAATTCTTTTGTATTATTACTAGTTACAGAATCATCAAAAGGTTGATTTGTTAAAATGTTATAATTTTTTTCTTGTTGAGCTTTTACAATCTTAGAATCTTTATTTTTCGCTATTATCATTTCCGTTAAACGATTGGTATAGGCTAATCCACTACCATTGGTAATTACTTCTTTATCTTCTTTTCCACGGATGATTGCTTGCACTTTTAGACTAATGCTATTAGGATTATGATATAGGGATTCTAAATCTTGATTAGGAACAAAAGCATCTTGGTATTGTATATAATAATCATCATTTAATACTACTTTTAATTCCTGTTTTAATATTTCATCAAATGTAATTGAATCTCCTTTTAATCCTAAGGCATCTAAAGTAGATTGATAAATCTGATTTTTATTATCTACTTGTAAAATTAAACCTGGTAAATTTTCATCAATTTCTCCTGCTAAAATGTCATAATTACTTTCAACGATTCCTTCTTCTTTATCATTTGGATTAGTAGGAAGAAGTGTCCAATAACTACTATTTGTTACTAAATGATAGCCATCACTGTTATGATTGATGATATTGAATCCTATCATATTTTGATAAGAGACACCAGACAATAAACTCTTATCCAATTTTTTTAGATATTCTAAATAAGAATCTGATAAAACATTAGTATGGAGCATTGTTTCTACGATATCATCTTGTACATATACTTTTTCTTCTTTTGGATATTTTTCTAAATTATCACCATTATCTATACTTTCCATCATTTCTTCACTCATATTCATTGCCTGGGTACTAATGATAATAGGAGCTTGTGATAAAGAATTTTTCTCAAATTTATCTACTTCTATTTTAAAACCATTAGATAACGATAAGATTAATCCAATTCCAATAATTCCAATACTAGAAGCAAAGGCTGTAATTAAGGTTCTACCTTTTTTGGTTTTAATATTATTAAAAGATAGTTTTAAAGCTGTTAAAAAGCTCATAGCTGTTTTTCTTATTTTTAACGAAGAGGTGTCTTTTTCTTCTTTTGTTACGGGGTTTGAATCACTTAATTTTTCACCATCTTTAAATTCAATAATTCTAGTAGCATATTCATGTGCTAAATCTGGATTATGCGTAACCATAATTACTAATTTATCTTTCGCAATTGATTGAATTAAATCCATAATTTGAATACTAGTTTTCGTATCTAGTGCTCCCGTTGGCTCATCTGCTAAAATAATTTCAGGATCATTTACTAATGCTCTAGCAATCGCTACTCTTTGCATTTGCCCCCCTGATAATTGATTTGGTTTTTTATGAGCATGTTCTAACAATCCTACTTTTTTGAGTGCTTCTTTGGCTTTTCTTTTTCTTGTTTTACTATTTACGCCACTTAGAGTCATTCCCATTTCAATATTATCTAAAATCGTAATATGAGGGATTAAGTTATAATTTTGAAAAATAAAACCAATACAATTATTACGATAACGATCCCAATCAATAGCTTTGAATTTTTTTGTTGAATTATTATTAATGATTAAATCTCCACTATCATATCGGTCTAATCCACCAATAATATTTAATAATGTTGTCTTGCCACTTCCGCTTGCTCCTAAAATGGCTACAAATTCATTTTTTCGAAACTCAATCGAAACATTTTTTAATGCTTGTTGCTTAAAATTACCTGTCTGATAACTTTTATAAATTTTTTTCAATTCTAACATAAATGATATTTTCTCCTTTTCTAGAACTATTAGTATTATACTAAAAAAATTTTTAATTATCTTAAAAAATGAGAACTATTTTACATTTTCTTACATTTTTTTAGAAACTGTTGTTCTCGATAGGTATCTTTTAAATATTTATAGCGATAGGATTGATATAAATAATAACTATCTTTCACCATATCTATTAATTTTAAAATATCCAAATCCATTACTATTTTTTCCTGTTCTTCAATTACTGATAAAAGATTAGAAAATGTATTTAAGCAATTAAAGTTAAAATTACTCCAATCCAAATTCTGTTTATTTCTCATTAAATAATGGATATAGCTATCATCTACATAATAAATATTATCTTGTTTATCTAAATTAGTAAAAAAGAGATTAGTTAGTGCTAATTTATTCTTAACATATTCTGTTAATTCTAATAATAGTTCTTCATTAGAAAGATTTGTTTTATCCATTTTCTTCTGTAATTGATTAAACAAGTTGTCTATGAAATCTAATACATTATCATCAATAATATGGGAATAATCCATTAATTTATCTTGAAAATCTCCATCTGTATAATTTATTAATTCACAAATGGTATCGATTAGGTCATTATAGTAATAATCACCTGCTATCAGATTCAGAGCGTTTCTAACACTTGGATGAGGGCAATCCATACTTGTTAATATATCAATATATTCTGTACAGGTAACTGAAATTTCAGCAATTTCTTCTATTTGGTTTAATCGTGTTTGACTTGATAAGCAATTTTCGATTGTTTCTATTTCATCTTCCGATAGGGAAAAAGGTAACAAGGCATAATCAGATATTTGTTTCAATAAGTTTGTGATTTGATAGACCTCTTGATTTCTATTTCCTAATTCAGTAGGATTTAAACTTGCTAATAAGTCAAAATCTTTGATATCTACTTTTTGAAAATAAGTATCATATTTTTTTAATTTTTCCAATAATTCTTTTTCATCCATAACTCATTTCCCCTATAAATGTCTACTATTATACCACTAAATGAAAAAAAGAAGTTAAACTTCTTTCGATTTCACGGCTTTTATTAATTTACTCCACATTTTATCTGTTGAATAATTTAGAATTCCTACTTTATAAATTTTTAATCCATAACGAATTAAGATAAAGTTAAAAAAGATTAATACAAGAATAGATATGATAACATCGGTAATACCTATTTGCCCAATTACTAACAATGCTGGTGATAATAAACCAGATAAGAATGGAACGTAAGATAAAATTTTAATTAATATGCTTCCATTAAACATACCTGCCATAATAGATAAATAATATCCTAATAAACAGATCATAATAATAGGAGTTTGAATCTGTTGATAGTCTTCCATACTCACTGTCATAGAGGCTAAAATTCCAGCTACTAGTGAGTAAGCAAGGAAGGATAAAATTATTAAAATGAGAGCAAGAGGAATAATATAAATTAATTTATCGGTAAATCCACTAGCTACTAAACTATTCCAAATACTACTAATTTGTGAGGTAATATTAGATGTACTTCCTGTACCAAAATGACTGCGAATTACCAAAGCAAGAATGGCATATACAATTAATAGAAATCCTTGTAGTAAAACGAATAAATTACTAGCAATTACTTTGGAAAAGAAATGTACTTTAGGACTTACATTTGAAATAATGACTTCCATACTTCGAGTTTGTTTTTCTTCATTAATTTCAGCACCAATCATTTGTACTAAGAAAATAATAAGAATAAAGAATGGTAAAATAACGGTTGGAAAAACAGTTCCCATAATCATTTCCATATTTTCTTCTTCGGTATTTTTAGTATCGTTTAGTAGTACTCTATCTACTTCGATATTACTTGTTAATTTTGCTAGTTCAGTAGGATTGATATTAGTAAGTGATAAAGCTATTTCATTTTTCGTACTAGAAAGAGTTTGATATAAAAGCTGATAGTACATAGAATCTATATAAGAATCACTAATAATACTTGCTTTGATATAACCAATATCACTATTTTCTAATATGATTAATACTGCATCTGTATTTTTCATTTCTTCTTCTATTTCTTTTTGATTTCTATTTTCTTCTTTGATATCAAAGGTATATTCCATTTCTAATGTTTGATTCAAGGTAGTTAAATTCTTTTCAAAAGTATCATAAGAATAGCCTGTCTTATCTAATACATAAATTTCATTTGTATTACTGAAATCACCACCAAAGGCTTTAATCATATTATCGATATTGATAACCCCTATAATGGCTATTAAGAGAATTATATTAACAATTATAAACCATTTACTTTTTAATTTTTTCTTCAGACTAAATCCTGTTAAGAACCAAAATTTATTCATCATAACTTTCCCCTACTTTCGCAATAAAAATTTCATTAAGAGATGCTTCTTCTACCACAAATTTTGTGATATTATGATGAGATATTTTTTGAAATACTTTTTCTACTACTTTACTATTTTCTATTTTCACTTCATAATCATCTACTTTTTTATTTATTGATATTACACCTGGAATTGTTAAAATTTCATCTTTATTTATATCACCACGAATTTTAATATTTTTTTTCTGATAATTTTCTTTGATATCTTTTAAGTATCCCTCTAATACTGTTTTTCCTTTTACTAAAATTAGTAATTTCTCACAAAATTGTTCAATATGTTCCATTTGATGGGAAGAGAAAATAATAGAGCATCCCTTTTTCTGTAATTCATAGATCGCTTGTTTTAACTGTTCTACATTGATTGGATCCAATCCAGTAAAAGGCTCATCCAAAATTAGTAACTTAGGATTATTAATCACTGCTGCAATAAATTGAACTTTTTGTTGATTCCCTTTTGATAGTTCTTTAATTTTACGATCTTTATATTCCGTAATTTTAAATTTTTCTAACCAAATATCTAATTTTTTTTGTATTTCCTCTTCTGTTAATCCTTTTAATCTACCATAATAGATAATCTGCTCTTTTACTGTCATTTTAGTCATTAGGCTTCTTTCTTCTGTTACAAAACCAATTTGATCGGTTACACTATAATCAATTTTTTTACCATCTAATAATATCGTTCCTTGATTACTATCTAATAATCCCATAATCATACGAAAGGTTGTTGTTTTACCTGCTCCATTGCTTCCTAATAGACCAAAAATTTCTCCACTTTTTACTGTAAATGATAAATCATCTACTGCTAAATTTTTTCCATAATATTTCGTAATATGTTCTACTTTTAGCATATATTTCTCCTTCAAAAAAATTATGATTTTTATATATTTTTATTTAGTATAACATATCTAATATTAAAAAACAAAAAAAGATGAATTTTATTTTTCTTATCAGAAAATATAAAAATTTCATCTTTTCTTCATACTAAATAATTTTCTTAGGATTCTTCTATTCCTAAATCAATTAATTTTTGCTCTAAGCAATGAATTTTATCTGTTACTTTTTGTTCTTCTTCTTCCTCTAGAACATACCAACCATTTTCAAACATTAAATTATATACCTCTCTAGCTGCATCTTTCGTATCTTCTAAAAGAGTAAAATAATCTTCATATAAATAATCATTACTTGCTTCATTCAGAGCAATTGAATAATTATTGGACATATTTTTTTCTAATTCTAAAATCGAACTTAAATAATCACGGTCATTCATTTTCATTCCTGTTGGAACTTCTGTTTTAGGATTTTTGATTTCATTATTCTTCATCATCTATTTCCTCCTCTTCTTCACATTCACAACAGTCATCTTCTTCCTCACAGTCACATTCTTCATATTCTTCTTTTTTCAAGATAGAAATTATAAAATGCATATGATCTTCATGCATATTACGAAGCCTTTCTAATTGCTCCTTAATATTTTCATCTTGTACCTCGCTAATAAAATGATTGATTTGTTTAAAGGCATTATAGTTCCATTCAAACATGTCAGATAAATAGGCTATATCTTTTGTTGAAATCATTTGTGGTATTGTATTCATTTTTTCATCTCCTCAAATTTATTTTGAGAAAAAATGAAAAATCTTATACAAAAAAGTTTACTTTTTTTGTTTTAATTCTTTTCTTAATTTTCTTTTAGTTTTTCTTCTATCTTGTTTTAACTTGTTCATATTGCCTAAACTTTTTTTAATAGAAGATAAAATTTGTTCCCCAATTGGAAAAGAAAACTTTACTTTTGGGAAAGAATTAAATAGTTTGGTAAGATAAAAGGTATTTTTTGATAAGATTTCTTTTACTTGTCTATCAATATCTGTTGTGGAATCTTTCTTAATATTTGATAGATTCTTTTTTAATTTTGCCATGATAGAAAAAGTTAAGAGTGTATCTATCACAAATAAAATAAATAAAATAGTGCTGATTACTATTAAAACCATTTTTGGTATTTTTTTTGCTATGAATAAAAAGTTAGGGTTAATAATATAAGTAAATGCTACTCCTAATATTCCAAAACTAAGAGATGTTGTTAAGCAAATTCTCCCATTGATATTAAAAGGCAATTGTGAATAATCCCACCATCTAGCTTTAAATATTTTTTCCATAAAATAGCTAGTAAGATACTCTAAAATAGAAGTACCTACTATTGTCATTACAAACAATATGACTAAATCATCATGGTAACGATTTAGAAAGAAATACATATACATCGCACCATAACCATATATTGGACAATAGGGACCAATTAAAAAGCCCCTGTCATGTACGATTTTTTTTTGCCTAATTGAAGAAGCAATACATTCTACAAACCATCCCATAATAGAATAACAGTAAAACATAAAAAAGTATAAACAGATATTATACATAATTCTCACCTATCCGTTTTAAGAATAACATATTTTTTACATTCTGAAAACACCTGTTTTTTTAATCTTGGTATTTTTCTTCAAATATTAATTCTAAGACAGTACCTTCTTGGTATACTACATCTGATATATTTTGACTGACTAAATAACCGATCCCTTCCATTTGATAAGGTATATTGGCATTCTTTAAATACATCGTTACATCTTTTTTACTCCAACCTTTAAAATTAGGAATCATTCTATTTGTTCCATTGGTTGTTAAGAAAACTTTTGTTCCTTTTGTAATCACTATGCCTTTTTCTGGATATTGATCGATAATTTTATCTCCATCCCCAATGATTTCTACTACAATACCATTATTTTCTAATTCATTTTTTACACTATCTACTGATTGATTAAGATAAGTATCCATTGTATAAGAAATTTGGTTGATATTTTCCTCGCTAGCATCATAAATATTATAGTATTTACTAACATTTTCAATTACTGTTTGGACAACATAAGCTAGTGAGGTTGCAGAGTTTGGTCTAGGTCTTGTAACATTTGCATAGATAATGATTTCTGGATCATCTTTTGGAAACATTCCTGCAAAACCACGAATAACATCATAAGGTCCTTTTAGATAACCAGTTCCGTTTGTACTCGAAATTTGTGCAGTACCAGTTTTGGCAATAATATTGTATCCTTCCATGTAATAGTTAGAACCAGTTCCATCTAATACAACATCTTCCATTAAATCTTTAATTTTATCTGTTGTTTCTTTGCTTGCTACTCTTTCCAATTCTGTTTTTGTATTTTGTTTTACAATTTTACCATCACTATCTACAATTTTATCTACAATATAAGGTTGTAATAAAATACCATCATTTGCTACTGCTGTTAGTGCTTTTACATTTTGCATTGCAGTTACCATAATTCCTTGACCAAAACCAGCATTAAAGATTTCTGTTTCATATTTAAAATTAAGTTTTCCAGCTGTTTCTTTACTAAGTTCAATACCTGTTTTTGATCCAAATCCTAATTTTTTATAATAGTTCATTAAAATATCACGATCAATATAATTGTGAATTAAATTAACAACACCAACATTACTAGATAGCGCAAATCCTCTATCATAAGTGATAGTACCCCATCCTCTACGATCCCAGTCACCAATTACGGTTCCATCGGTTGTTGTGTATGTTCCAGAATGAAAAGTTTCATCTCCGTTATATTTACCTGCTTCCATAACAGCCATATATGCAAATATTTTCATAGTAGATCCTGGTTCAAAAGCGACCGAAATATTAGGGTCTAAGTAATTTGTAATATTTTTGGTATTTGGATCAAAAGAAGTTGTGGAACCAATTCCTAAAATTTTTCCAGTTTTTGCTTCCGCTACTACAATATTAATTTCATCAAAACTATATTTTGTTGTAGAGTCTTTTAATGCCTGCTCTACAAAAAATTGAACATTAGAATCAATTGTTAAATAGATGTTATCTCCATCTTTTGCTTCTTGTACATGTTCCTTTGTATTGGCAATTTTATAACCTCTTAAATCTTTTTGATATTCTCGAAAGCCATCGCTACCGGTTAATTCTTCATCAAATAAAGATTCAATTCCCATTTCACCAATGATTTTTCCTTCATTATCATTTCTAGCATATCCTAAGGTATAAGATAAGAAATCCCCCTTTGGATAATATCGTTTCTGGGTTTCGGTAAAGTCAATACCATCTAAATTCAATGCTAAAATTTTATCTTTTGTTAGCTCAGTTAATCCTTTTCCACTTGAGCCAAATTCTGTTTGATAAACATTTTTATTTAATAATGCTAAAATATTTTCTTCACTCATAGAAATAACTGTAGCTAATTTTTTCGCTGTCGTTTCTTTATCACTTACATAATTTCCTGCTCCACGAGAGGAATCTAAATAAGCAATTAAAGTATATGAATACACGTTTAAAGCTAATTGTTCCCCATTAACGTCATAAATGGTTCCACGTTTTGCTAAAATGGTTTCGTGTTTAATGGTTCTTTGACTTGCAAAGTTCGATAATGTAATCCCATCTACTTTCGTAGATAAAGATAATATTCCTGCTCTATATATCAACACTAAAAATAAAAAAAGAGTAACTACTAACGCAATATTACCAATTCTAGTATTACGATTCATAATTCTCTTTTTCTTTTTCATAAATTCACCTTATTCTACATCACTAGTCTGTATATTTTCTTCTGTAATTGTTCTAATGTTATGATTATTATAACTTAATCCTTGTTCTTTGGCAACCTCTTGAATTTTTTCTAAAGAGGCAAGTTCATTAATTTTCATTGTTAAACTAGTATTTTTCTTTTCTTGTGTCGTAATTTGTTTTCTAGTTTTTTCTACCTCAAAATTAATTTCTGATAAAGTTGCTTGAGAAAAAACTAAAGCAAAAGGAGTAATGACTAAAACTACTAATGTAAAAATGTATAGTAGCCTTTCAAATTTTGACATTTTTAAACGTTTTTTTACTGTTCTCATAACGATTCTCCTTTTTATTTTATTCTTTTTACTATTCTTAATTTTGCAGAACGACTGCGATTATTTAGTTCCAATTCTTCTTTGCTTGGAAGAATTGCTTTTTTATTTACTAATTCATAATCTGGTAAATATTCAGTTGGGATATTTGGTAATCCTTTTACCATATTATCAATTGTGGTTGCTTCTTTTAATACATTTTTTACAATTCTATCTTCTAGAGAATGAAAGGTAATTACTGATAAGATACCTCCAACTTTTAATATACTTAGTGCATCTTTCATACTAGATTCTAAAATATCTAATTCATGATTCACTTCAATACGGATTGCTTGAAATGTTTTTCTAGCTGGATGTTTATCGCGTTTTGCTTTTTCTGGCATTGATTTTTTAATAATTTCTACTAAATCGAATGTTGTTTCAATTGGTTGACTCATTCTTGCTTTCACAATGTTTTTAGCTATGCTACTTGCATATTTTTCTTCTCCATAACGGAAGATAATGTTTGCTAAATCTTTTTCGCTATACGTATTCACAACATCATAAGCAGAAAAATTACTATCTTGATCCATTCTCATATCTAATTTTGCATTGTAATGATAACTAAAGCCACGTTCTTTTTCATCTAATTGTGGACTAGATACTCCTAAATCAAATAAGATTCCATCTACTTGTGTGATTCCTAATTCTAATAATTTTTCTTTTAGATGAACAAAGTTACTTTTAATAATTGTAAAATTATTACTAATTTCACTTAACTTTTTTCTAGATGCATTAATGGCTTGTTGATCTTGGTCAAAGGCGAATAGGTGTCCTCTTTTTATTCTTTTTAAAATTTCACTAGAATGTCCGGCATATCCAAGTGTTGCATCCACATAAATTCCATTTTCTTTCAAATTTAAGCTATCGATTGATTCATTTAGTAATACACTAATATGCATTCTATCACCTACATATCTAAATCAATAGTTGATGCAAATAAGTTTTCAGCTATGTCTGATAAATTTTCGCTATTTTCTTGAAAGAAATCTTCCCATTTATCTTTAGACCAAATTTCAATTCGATCATTTACCCCAACTATTACACACTCTTTTTCTAAGTTTGCATAGTTGACTAATGGGGAAGTAATGTTGATTCTGCCTTGTTTATCTAGTTCAACAATGGTAGCACCTGATAAGAAAAAACGGGTAAAGTTACGGGCATCTCTTTTGGTGAATGGTAATTTTTTTAATTTTTCAACAATCTTATTCCATTCTTCTTTTGCATATACAAATAAGCAATTTTCTAAACCTCGTGTTAATATGAAACTTTCACCAAGCTCTTCACGAAACTTTGAAGGAATAATGATTCTACCTTTTTCATCTAATGTATGATGATATTCACCCATAAACATAAGAATCCCCCACTTTTTACCACTATCAACCACTGTTCACCATTATAATATCACTCAATTCACCAAAAAGTAAAGCATTATTTGAAAAAATAATGAGTTTTTTTAAAAAATGTCAAACAATGTAAAGAAAACAGTAATCCATGATTACTGTTTTAGAGATTTTCTTTTTTGGTTTGAATTTTATAACTTTCTATCAGTGCTTTACCACTAGTATCATATACCTCTATTTGAATGGTATAATCATATTCTATTTTAAAATCATAAATGGTAAACAGATAGGTATTTTCTTCAACAAAAGAACCATTTACTAATAAATTAGGATGATTGGTTTCTTCTATTTTACAATCTATTTGATATTTCTTTTCTCCACCTGTTGGTATTATCAATACATTTAAATTTCCTAATGTATCTACCGTTTCTTGAATATCCATAGCTAAAGCGTCTGTTTTGACTATTAAATTTACAAAAAAAATAAAAGTAATGCTATCATTATTTGCATCTTTTAATAAAATGTGTAGATATCCCTGATTACTAGATGGATTCCAATTGATAGAATTATTTACTAATTCTTCTTGATTCGTATCATCATAGCAAATTTCTTGACTGTTACATAAATATATTCCATAGGTCACTTCTTGATTTGTGGTAATTTGAATTGGAATTCCTTGATCTTTTTCATATTCTATTTCTAATACAGAATCTATATCCATATAATTTCTATTACTAGATACGTTTTTTGATCCTATTTTTATGTTTGCTTCTAAATTAGATGATGGTTCTTTATCTGTATTATTATCTATTGGTTCTGCTATTACCATTTCTTCTACAGGATTCGTAAAATCTTTCATAGCCAATTCTAATTGGTATTCTTCAATTTGATTTAGTAATGTTTGAAACATTTTTTCTTCTTGAGTATCTTTCATCCCATTTAGTTCTTGTAAAAATTGATTCCAAACTTGTAGAATCTCTTGTCTAATTTCTAAATCTATATCAGCATTTGCTTCTTGTTCATAAAAAGCTATATTTTTCATAATCATAGATTCTATTTGTTGCTGAATAGGTAATTCTAATGGTGTTTCTATTGATGATAAATTTTTTTCTTTTTCTAAGAAAATAGCTAGTAATTTTTTATTCGTAGTTTCTTCTTTTCTCGATAGTAACAAAACTGATAGAATAAACACTAATAGGATACTAACAATTTTTCCTATATCTTTTACTATTCTTTTCATATTCTCCTCTTATCTTTATACAACCTAATTCTATTATAACGGAGATATCTGCATCCTTCTACGAATTTAATAAGCAAAATTTCGACATTTTTTTCTTGATATTGTATAATAATTTTGGTGATTGTATGAACTCTGTTTTAGAAAAATGTCGTTTGTGTCCTAGAAAGTGTTCTGTAAATCGAAAAATGCAAACTGGTGTTTGTGGCATGCTTGATAAAATGGTAATTGCTAGAGCTAGTTTACATTTATGGGAGGAACCTTGCATTTCTGGGGACTATGGAAGCGGTACTATTTTTTTTACGGGATGTAATTTAAAATGTATTTTTTGTCAGAATAAACAAATTAGTACTAAAAATATAGGTAAAGAGGTAACACTAGAGGAATTTGCTGCGATATGTTTAAATTTAGAAAAACAGGGGGCTAGTAATATTAACTTAGTTACTCCTACTCATTTTGTTCCTCTTATTATTGAAGGATTAAAACTAGCAAAAAAACAAGGTCTTAACATTCCTATTGTTTATAATACTAGTAGTTATGAAAATAAAGAAACCATTCGAATGTTAAATGGTTTGATTGATATTTATTTACCAGATTTTAAATATTATGATAATCATTATGCTGTTTTATATTCTCATGCGCCCAACTATTTTGAGGTTGCTAAAGAAGCTATCGAAGAGATGGTAAGACAAGTAGGAGAACCTCAGTTTGATGAACGTGGTATGATGACAAAAGGAGTTATTGTTAGGCACTTAATGTTGCCAAATTTAAAGGATGATAGTAAAAAAATTCTATCTTACTTATATCAAAAGTATCAAGATCATATTTATATTAGTATTATGAATCAGTATACTCCTATTCAACATTTTGAAAGATTCGAAGAGTTAAATCATGTGATTTCTCCTGATGATTATAATGAGGTAATCAATTATGCAATAAATTTAGGCATTAAAAATGCCTTCATACAAGAAGGCGGTACTGCTAGTGATAGTTTTATTCCTGACTTTTTACATTCGAATTTACCACTTTAGGATCTAATTTATTGCGGTAATAAGACAAGGATGCTTCTATTATAAACGAAAGAATGGCAGGGATTGGTGTAAATTTTGTAATTAGAGAATGAATCGCTAAAATGAGAGTCAGAAAACCAAAGAAAATAATAAAACCTTTTAGTATTTTCCTTTTTTTAACTCTTTTTATTTTTTCATCATTTGAAATTTTAGTCATTTTTATCCTCTACTTTCACTTCAATAATAGAATCTTTCATCTTTGGTTCTTGATGAATTTCTTTTTTGATTAAAATAGTATTTGTAAGGTCTAAAAGTGCATAGGCAATCATAAATATTCCCATTACTTGTGTAATAACCATAGCTCCTTCAAATGGATTCACAATAAATAGAATACCACAAAAAATAATGAGAGCAGAAACAATCAAAGAAGAAACATAATTCATTTTTTGCTTTTTTAATTCTATCGCATACTGTAGACGATTTATACCATTAATTGTGAAATAAATTCCTAGTACAAATGGTAAAATACTAGCTACTAATTTTGTATTAAGAATTAAAATTAGACCGATAATCATTGTCGTTACCCCACTAATTAAACTTGGGTAATATTTTTTTTTAAAATAATCTACTAGTGATATTATACCTGGTACTAAAATAATTCCTCCTAAAATAATAGAAATCATACGAATAATCGTATCAGGTTGAATTAATAAGAAAATTCCTAAGACTAAAATTACTACTGATGTGATAATTGATACATTAAATATTTTATTCATCCCTTTTTTAATATCATCCATAATCATACCTCCTACTCTTTCTAACATTATAAACCTATTTTTAGAATTTGTTAAGTCTATAAATTTTTCATAAACTCTCTTGGTATTTTTATTTCAAAAGATAAAATTTCATTGGTTCTTGGATCCTTTATATCCAAACGAGTTGCGCAAAGAAGTAGTTTTTTACCTTTCCTATTTCCATATTTTTTATCTCCAATAATGGGATATCCGATATCATTTAATTGAACACGAATTTGATTTTTTCTTCCTGTTTCAATTCTAATTTTTAATAAACTATTTTTATTTTCTTTGATTACCTCATAGTTAGTAATTGCCTCTTTTCCTGTTTTATCTTTTGTGCTATAAACAACATTTAATTTATTTTCTTTTAAATATGAAATGAGTCTATCTTTCTTTTTCTCTAAAATACCTGATACTACTGCAACATATTCACGTCTTATGGCAACGGAGTCCCAGTTTTCTTGTATTTTATTTCTTAACTCTTCATTCTTACAAAACAAAACTATTCCGCTTGTTTCCCTATCCAATCTATGAACAATAAATATTTTCTCATGATTTTTTTTACTATGAATATATTCTCTAACCGTGTGATATAAGGTTCTATTTTTTTCTTTTTCTGTAGATATTGTTAGCATACCACTTGGTTTTTTTACTACTAAGTAATTCGCATCTTCATAAACGATATCAATCGTATGAATTTTTGTTACTTTTTTTTCTTTTGAAAGTTCTATTATCTGCCCAATTTTAACTATTGTATCATAACTCGCAACTTTTCCATTTATTAAAATATTTTTGTATTTTAATAAACTTTTTATTTTTGTTTTCGTATAATCGGTATTTTCTAGTAAATAATCAATTAGATTTGCTTCTTTCTTTACTATTAGTTTCATGTTATTGCACTTCTCTTTCTATAAGATAAATAATCTTAAATTTCTTTCATTTTTGTTTTGATTACTTGATACTGTTTGATTAAATCTTTTTCTTTTAATCTAGCATTTCTTGGGCTTGTAGATGGTAAATAAACAGCTGTTATTAAAACAGTAGGAAAAATATATTTTTCATATAACTGTAGTGCTTTTTTACCTAGTACATAAATATATTGAATATCCGTTTCTTGTACAATGCTTTCTATATCATTTATTATAACATTGGAAATACTACTATCACTGCTACCTTCTATATCGCAGGAAGATATAACATCCCATAAAGCAATTTTATTTCGCTTTAAGAAAATTTTTTTATCTTCTATTGTTTTAGGATTTTCTTCTTCAAATACTTCAGAAATTACTTTCCAAAAACGATTTTTAGGATGCATATAATAAAATCCTAACTCCCTGGATTTAGTAGAAGGGATACTTCCTAAAATTAAAACTTTAGAATCTTTTTGATAAAATGGTGGAAAATTATGATTCACTAATTGTTTCATCTTTGCTAATAATCTGTATACTTTCTATAATTGGTTGATTTTCTTTTAAAACACTTTCTCCATCTTCTTCTACAATTGTTTCTTGGGCTATTTTGTCTACTATTTCCATTCCATTGATTACATGTCCAAATGCTGCATATTTCCCATCTAATTCGGTACTATCTTGTTGAACAATAAAAAATTGACTAGAAGCAGAATTATAAGATTGATTATTTCTTGCCATTGAAATTACTCCTCTTTTATGAGAAATGTTGTTTTCAATGCCATTGATTGAAAATTCTCCTTTAATTTTTTCTGTTGATCCGCCTGTGCCATTTCCTAGAGGATCTCCACCTTGAATCATAAAGCCATCAATTACTCTATGAAATGTTAATCCATCATAAAATCCTTGTTTTACTAAATTTAAAAAATTAGTAACAGTAATAGGTGCTGTATCTGCATCTAATTCTAATTGAATGATACCAAAATCCTTTACACTCATCTCTACATAATGTTTGCCTAATAATAAATCCTCTAATTTTTTCTGTTCTTTATTGTTACTAATCATCGCATTTACTCCTAAGATTAGAATCAAAATAATAATTGCACAACATATAAAAATAATATCTCCGATATGTTTATTTTTCATCATATTTTTTCCTTTCTATTGTTTTATTATAAATGAATTATCGTAAAAACACAACTAACGAATGTACAAATTAAAAACTAATCTGTAGTGTTACAATTGATGTGACACCGATTAATGTATACAAAAAGCGATTGATCCAGTAAAATGTTAATTGAAACA